>NVRZ01000238.1 GCA_002401055.1 Bacteroidota bacterium | reverse complement strand
TTCAAATGAAACCCGACTGTCTTGTCCATCAATCCAAGTAACCTTAGATAAACGAAGATTTTCATATTCGTACTTAACCTGGTTTGTTAGGATTGTGCTGTCCCAAGCCATCTGATATTCAATGCCAGTTGAAACTTGAGTGTAATAATTTTCATAAGAAATAAGTTTGCCATTCTTGTAATTAAAAGTCTGCCAGCCACATGGTTTACTTGAACAGAAAAATCTTTTTGATATGTTTCTGCCTGATTTGTCAAAGTGCCATTTGCTTGTAACTTGATTAGTTGTTTTTGGTTTACATTCTAAACAATTGGAATATTTGGTTAACACTGAATATCCTGTTTTGATCGGCATCGTATCAGGAAAAATGTTTTGCTGCCCCAGAAGATCCAAGTATGTCAAGCTGAACAGAGTTATGATTATTATGAGTTTCATTTTTTAATGGCTACCAACGGCCTGGCTTAATATAGTGGCGCCTTACATTCAGATAGCTACCTAACGCACACCTACATTCGAAAGTGGCTTAAATGAGCTTTCGCGCTATTATTTTAAGCCTTTGTTGTGCGCAGGCTTTTTATTTTTTCAATTACAAGTCGTATATGGACTCGGGCACTGCATTCCTGGTTCCATCCAGCCTTGATATTCTTTGTTGCCCTTTTCCATTCTCACTTTTACCCAATTACTTTTACAATCCAGAATTTGATAAAGTTCTGTGTAATATTTGGTAATTGTGTCAGTTGGAGCCGAGCTCTTGTCTGGATTACTGTACAGGAAAAGAGTGTCCGAGTCTGAGTAATTGCTGGCGTAGGTACCAAGGTAGTCGTCCTTTTTGATCCAACCTGATTTTGCTTGGCCGCTTATTGCTCGTCTGATTTCAACTTTAAAATAGTCTTCTTCAGAGTCAAACAGGTTGAAGGTCAGAAAATCTTCACCTTCAATATCATGTGAAACTGTGTCGATTAACTGTCCATTTGGTTTATTATAAACTGGAACTTTCACATCCTGTTCCCAATCTACAATTCCTTTACAATTACATTTTTCATTCTTATTTGTGTTCTGATCTACTTGAGGTTCGTCTAAGGCTTCTTGTGTATCCTGTTCTGGTTCAGGAATTAGTTCAGTTCTATTTTCAGTCGAACTGGTTTCTGATTTATGGTTGCTACAACCAATCAAAATCAATAGTGTCAATATTGTCGTTAGTGTCTTCATTTTAGCTTGCGCACAACGAGCCGTGTTTGAGCAGTGGCGCTCTACCATTCTAGCACCACCGACTGCACATACGCACCGTACAAGTTACCGAAAATAGTGCTCACGCGCCATTGCACCAAACACTTTGTTAGCCTCAGTTTTTCTTTTTCTTGAACCACATTCATAAACGTGGGGATACTTAGTTGCCTTGAAAGTGCCTATTCTAACGTTTCACCAAGTTGTAAACCACAATTAGCAATCCACTGTCAATTTCTGCTACCACTTTTACACTATCATTGCTAATGAGCCACTTTTCGTTTTTGAATTCTCTCTGACCATCTAACGTTTGATCAAGAGCAATCTCCACGTAACTACATGAAGATAGAATTTCTGAAAGAGGTATTTGAACCGTTTTACAGCCCACGTACTTTATTGTAAGTGAGGATAATCCGCCTTTAGGAAAGCTAATAATACCATTGAAATCTGTTAGAAAAGTTGTGGAATCCTGATTGACAATAACCCTAGCTTCACTTGCAGGTATGAGAGAGTTGTTATCCATCAAATTAATACTAAAACTAGCGGTGTCAGAGTCCGCCTCACGGTTATCCAAACATCTTATTTTATAGAATATCAAATTGTTGTTTAAAATCAATGTGTCGTCTGTAATATTCCATCTACCGTAGTTTTCTGCTTCAACTCCAATATGATAAGCGTATCTCTGTTCGAAAGATGAATCGGGAAAAAGTTGAATATACATGCATCCGTGAGCCTTAGGGTCTCCGCCCCAACAAGTAGAATAAATGCCTACATGAGTATTTTGATCGCTTGCTAAAATAATTAGCGTAAACAAAATAATTAGCGTTCTCATAGTGGTGCTTCAATTGAGGCTAACGGCCCGTATTACGGCAGTGGGGGCATTGTTTTGTTAATTACCAACATACGAGCTAGACCCACTAAACGTTGCAGACTGCTAACACCCCCCATTGCGTGTAATACATTGTTATGCCCAGTTACGCAACTCATTGATAAATAACTTTGTTAATAGCCACACCCTTTTTTGTTACAATCTGTACGTAATATATTCCCTTGCTAAACCTACTTAAATCCAACCGTAGGGTGTAACTGTCTGTGATATTGCCAACGTCCTTTGAATAAATTAGCTGACCCGTGAAGTGATATATGCTTATACTTAACTTGCTTGGTTCTTGCATATACGTTTTAATGGTAAACTGGCCAGTATTTGGGTTGGGGTAAATTTTTGTTATTACATCTCCTCGCCCAGGGTTTGGAATGACGACCCAATTATTATTTATGCTGTCAATGGAACTTTTCAAAACATAAACTTGATTTGGCTCTCTGATTGATGTATCAAGGTAAGCTTTTAACAATGTTCCTGTTACCAAAAACCCATTGTTTGAAGTGGTTGTAATGTGGGAAGGCTGCGCATAAGGAAAACCAAAATCTTTGTATGATAGTATGTTGAGGTTGGTATCGAGCAGAAACACCCGCACAGGCTGTGAAATGGAATCTTCATTATCGCCTTTTGATATGTCGCAGGCCATTATGATCTTACTCTCGGGGTTTATTTCCAAATCAGCAGGCTTACTGTCATTGAAGGTAAGTTGCTGTAAAACGTCTCCATTTTCTGCATACTTAAACAAATGGGATTTGAGGAAACCGCCGTTAATGCTGTCGTATTCGTGGTATAGCACATAATAGCGCTGGTTGAAAACAATAAAACTTACAAATGGCATAGACCCGTTGCCGCTAAGTGGAACAAGCCCGTCCACATTCCCATTCGGGTGAATGCGAATCAGCCTTCTGCCCCCCAGCACAGTATCAACTGCAAAAGCAGTAAATGAGGTATCAGTAGGATTGTAAGCAAACATCTTGCTCGTATTATTCCCAAGCCTGTAACGGGCATCTATCAACGCTTTTGAAATAATTGAACCGGACATATCCCTGATGATGAAATGAGCGGAATCATAAGTTTCCACGCAAGCTGTTGCGGAATCATTTATTGCAGCAAAACCGCTGTAATAGGTCTTTGAACACAAACTGTCGCCCCAGTAAAGCTGTTGGATTACTTCATTTCCTGTAGCCGAGTCAATAATTGCAATGCCTGTTTTATAAGTGGCCATAAGAGTTAGGAATGGGATGCTGTCGCAAATAACCCAATTAACGTATTTAGAAAAAGGTATAATGATTTTTTCCTGGACCCTGCTAAAGTACGAACCTGACTCGGCCCACCTGGATTCCATTTGCCCGCCCAATCCTGGCAGGTGGTTAGTTTCATACGTGTTTTTCCACAAAACCGTACCTGTTTCTGATAGTTTAAGCAATGCCGCGCCATGAGGGTTAGGGCCTTCAATCAATATTCCAGGACCCGGATAGTAATCGGCGCTGCCACCCAATACCATAAAGCCGCCATCGGGCAATTCTTCTGAATATCTTGCTCCAACAGACGTATCAGTTCCC
This sequence comes from Bacteroidota bacterium, assembly GCA_002401055.1. GTDB lineage: Bacteria > Bacteroidota > Bacteroidia > NORP154 > NORP154 > NORP154. The sequence goes on along the minus strand of NVRZ01000238.1, from coordinate 1,861 downwards.
CAAGGAACCAATATTTCAAAATTGTTTTGTGAATTCCCCAAATAGGGAAAAAAGAAGGTTATGATCAATAGTGTGAATTGGAGTTTCATAACTAAACAACTTTTATACAGTCGGTCCTAGAATCGCCATTATTAATATTGGGCATAACGGCCCGGCTTTGCGATGTGCCGGCACCGCCATATTAACCACTGAGTTAAACAGGCTCCGATTCCCGGCATGGCGCCAAAGGCCTTGTTAGGGCACGATACGTTCTACTTCATTTTTAGAATGAGTGGCGATACTATAATTCGCTTACCTCTGGTAGATTCCGCAATAATATTATCAAAAACTAACCATGTTCCTTTTCTTAGTCCAGCATAAAGGGCACGCATCTCTGCTGTGATTTCATTTGAGCTACTATGGAGAATTCCAGTTTCACCAAAGTTAGCATGTATTGAAAATTTTTTAACGGTGAAATTATCGCCATTGGAGTTAACTTTTAGATACTTATACTCATTAAGTTTTGCACTTGAAATGTAGCCTTCACCGATTATGCCAGCAAATTCAGCAAGAGCAGGATAAATTAATTGATTATGTATAACCGAGTCCTTTGAAATAATAATACTGATTGGATTAACAAAAATGATTGTGCTGTCTGAAGTGATAGCTCTAATGTCTTGGAAAAATATCTCAGAACCCGCAGGTAGATTTCTGATCAAATCAAACATCCTAGAATTGAGTAGTGGCCCACTACTCCTCAATGTTTGAAATATATGATTTAGCCCTGCAGATAAATTGAAGCTAATTACCTCCGCATCATTGGAAGGTGTAAGATCAATACCTCCGGCTTTAATCAACTGCCTCGCCGAAAGACTCCCTCCAAATGTTCCAGCAATGCTAGCTACGTGGATTCCCGAACCGGGCTTATCGATCTTCAGTGTCCCGCTTTTTGGGTTTTGTGAATAGACCATCAAGCTAATAGTCATGAGTACAACGGACGCTGTGGTAAATTTGATCATAGTTGTACGGTTCTCCTTGCTTCCAATTAACAATGTCATTTCAACCTTACACAATGTGCCCTAACGGTCCGGCTTAACTTAGTTGGGCCATCGTTCTGTTTACACCACTTACGTGTTATCTTTCTTGGCTGTTACAAGCTTAAACACGCCCAATTAAGCTTAAGCCATTGTTATAGGCCGTTTATATTTCTTTGCTAATAATATTCATAATCAAATTTGGTATAACCTGATAAGGTTACTCCTGAATAAAATTCAATTTTAGATAAGAAGCAGTCTTTGTTGTATAAGTAGATTTCTCGTGTATCAGAGGTTGAATTAATTACTTTCCAAAATCTTTCTAATATCTTTTGAGGATATGGAAATTGTTTTATGTTCCCCGTTATTGTTTCGGTGATTGACCAAAGGCTAGTGTCGCTTGCATTGTCGTAACGTAACTCTGTGGTTTTATCCATTATGTCATTGAATAAAAATTTTCGACGTAATAATAGTTCACCATTCGAATATTCAGTTGTCATAATAATTCTCTTTAGAGTATCAAATTGATTTACTGCTTTATGGGTTGATATTTTGGAAGCTGTAAATAAAGAGTTAAATGAGCTATCTATGATTTCAATATTGTTTGAACTATTATCGTAGATATATGTAACAGTTTTTTCAACAGTATCTTTGCTTGAATAATTGTTTTTTTTTACAAGCAAGCCCGATTCGTTATATATAAAAATGGCATATCCAGAAGTCCAACTTTTCTTATTGTCTTTGTAGAACCAGGTTTCTTCTTTTGATTTTTTTCCGTTCTCTTGATAAGTAGTGAAGTTAACTGAGCTTATTTTTGAATAGTCCCATGAACAATAATTGGTAATCGA
>NVRZ01000237.1 GCA_002401055.1 Bacteroidota bacterium | reverse complement strand
CTGTAGCCCAAGTTCTCGTTCGATCTCTCTTCTGGTTACCCATCGGCGTGGCCCTGCTGGTGATCTATCCGTATGATCCAGCAACTGCCAGTGGAGAGGCATTTGTAGCCAGCCGCGAAATCCTCTTTGCTACCGGTATCAAGGATTTGTTGCCGGTTGGAATAAAGGGACTGATGTTGACGGGACTGCTGGCAGCACTGGCTTCCACCATTGATACCCATCTCACCTGGGGAGCCAGCTACTGGAGCAACGACATCTACAAGCGGATCATAAATGAAGTCTGGCTAAAGCGGGAACCTTCATCAAAAGAACTGGTAATCATTGGCCGTTTATCAAATGTGTTGATTCTTGCTATTGCCCTTACAATCATGGCAAATCTTGGTTCTATTCAAACATTGCTTCTCTGAATACCGGGTATCCCTTATCCTAAACTTACATGGATTTAGAACTTTAGTACAGAGACAAAGTCTTTAATTTTCGATTTAAAATATTTTTTTGAAATTTCGATATCATAAGATAAAGGCACTTAGCCTGTTTACATTCCAACAATGTATGGTGCTATTATTAGGCGCTTTCTTGCAAAGACTGATTTATACGCTTCCTAATTTTCATATATACCTCAGACAGAAGCACTTTTTTGATAATATTTATTCAGCGGGAGGTAAGATAATGAACAACGGTATAAACAGCATAATTGATACAAAAAATTGTGAAGAGATATGTACGTATAAAATTATTATACGAAAAAATACAAGTGATCACTTGGTTTTTACACAGGTATTGATAAATAATGAATATAAAAGTCTAATAGATATTGTAAGCAATAACCAAAAGGCTGAATCTGTAAAGTATATTATAGATGCTGGAAGCAATATCGGATTGACTTCTTTGTATTTCACAAGCTATTACGATGAAGCTAAAATTATTGCTTTGGAACCCGATGAACATAATTTTAAAGTCTTACAGGATAATATAAAACTGAATGACTTGAAAAATATTGTAACTATAAATGCCGCATTATGGAATAATAATAATGATGAATTGACTATTGACAAAAGTTTCAGGGATGGACGTGAATGGTCACGGGCAGTAATACCGGGAAACGTTAATGATTCAAATATTCAATTGTTAACCATCATGGATATTATCAATAAATATTCATGGCCTTATATTGATATTATGAAAATGGATATTGAAGGTGCCGAAAAATTTATTTTCCAAGACCCTGAACAGGTTAGACAATTTCTATCAAAAATTAAGTTTTTAGCGATTGAAATACATGATGAACTTAATATCAAAAAACACATACTCTCTCAACTCGCAGCCAATAATTTTGAGTTGAATGAAGTTGGCGAAACTGTTGTTGGGTTCAATAAGAGCCATGTTATATCCCCGATGGCATAATATAGAATTGCTTTGCATATGTTATATAGCATTAATTCTATTTACATATAAGGACCTCCCACCAAATAATTGGACTAAAATTTGAATCTTCCAAAAGAAAGAGCAACTGTGTTGATGCCAGTTTACAACGCCGAGCAGTACGTGGCTGAGGCAATTGAGTCTGTCTTAAATCAGTCCTTCAAAGATTTTATTTTTTTAATAATAAATGACGGTTCATCAGATGGGACCTTGGATATTATTAATTCCTTTAATGATTCTAGAATCAAATTAATCCAGAATAATCAAAATCTGGGTTTTGCTAGTTCGCTGAATAAGGGGATCTCACTTATCGATACGGAGTATATTATAAGAATGGATGCTGATGATATCTGTTTACAAAATAGATTCAGTGAGCAAATAGAATATATGTGTACTAATCCTGAAATAGGACTTTCTAGTAGCTTTATCAAAACATTTGGAAAGAGCGAAAGTGTATGGACCGTACCATTGATAAACGATGAAATTAAAGCATTGCTGTTGTTTCAGAGCCCATTTGCCCACCCAGCCTCAATTATTCGGACAAGTCTTCTTAAGGATAATAACTTGGGATATAGAACAGCATACCCACCCATGGAAGATTATGACTTATGGTATCGTCTGAAAGATCTTACTCAATTTGGTAACCTCAGCAATATTTTGCTCTCATACCGAACAATGGGAGCGAGTATGAGTTCAAAAAACAAACAATCCTTCTACACTGTACTTAAGAAGCTCCATAAACAATTATTGTTTGATCTTGAAATCAGGCCAACAGAGGAGGAATTAGAGCTTCATTTTGAAATTTCAAGATCGGAACAGCCTTTATCGCATCCATTGGTAAACTATAAAAATTGGATGAACAAGTTAATAGAGAAAAATAATCTAGCTGGAACGTATCCTCAAAAAGCTTTAGTTCAATTGCTGGATCAGTTATGGATTCAGCTTTTCAATAGAGTCATGCATAAAGGGATAGGACATGTGGCTACACATTTTGTATTGTCTAAACAATTGAATTGGAATAACGCGGCTAATTATTTTCATTACCTGATAAGAGCTTTAAGGGGAAAATTCAATTTTACCGGCTTCACTATGGTCACGCTCTCAATCTGAGTTTAATGATGTCAGACTTTAATGTAAGAGGATATTGGGAAAAGAGGCTACAAGATTCCTTTAACCTAAGGGGAGTGGGATATAAGCGGATGGGCGTTTCCTACAACAAGTGGATGTACAATGTCAGAAGGCAAATATTTAACAAAAGCATTGGAAGATTGAATATGAAATGGAGCCAGAATGATGTGCTGGATATTGGCAGTGGAACAGGCTATTACATTGATCTGTGGAAGGAGCTTGGGGTGGCTAATATTTCTGGATGCGATATTACCGAGGTTGCAGTTTCTGAATTAAATGGAAAGTACAGGGACAGCAGTTTCTATATACAGGACATTAGCGACTGCCTTACCGATGAATTGGCTCAGAATAAGTATCATTCAATATCCGCATTTGACGTGTTGTTCCACATTGTAGATGATGAGCGTTTTAAAAAAGCACTTGAGAACATATATACCTTGCTCTTGCCCGGGGGGTATTTTATCTTATCTGATAACTTCATTCACGCCGAAACAAAGCGAGGCACACATCACGTAAACAGGTCTGTGTATGAATTTGAGTTTGTATTATCAGAGGTGGGTTTTAAAGTGATGTCCAGGATTCCCAGTTTCTACCTGATGAATGAACCAGTTGATACGGATAGTGACTTTTTAAAGCGGTTCTGGAATTTTCAACTGAGAATTGTGAGCCGGGGAGATTGGTTGGGAAATATACTTGGATTAATACTGTACCCACTTGAGCTCCTTATATTAAATTTTGTAAAGGAAGGCCCTTCAACGGAGCTTATGATTTGCAGAAAAAAGTGAGTTCATTTATACCAAGATGAATATTGCGTTTGTAGTCGGCCCCTTTCCTTTGCCTTCTGAAACATTTATCGTGAATCAAATTGTAGGCTTGCTTAAATTGGGACATGAAGTACGAATTTTTGCCCTCTCTGAAGAAACTAAGGTACAAGTTCACGAATTAGTCACAGAGTTTGATCTCATCTCGAAAACGACTTTTAAGCCGGTGGTTCCGAATAATATTTTTATTCGGTATGCAAAAGCACTCTTATTGGCAATCGGCCACCTCGGAGACATTTTTTATGTGATGAAATCGTTGAACTTTATTGAATTTGGAAGAAGTGCTCTTAATTTGAGAAAATTTTATGAAATAGTTCCTTTTTTAAAATTAAAGGGATTTGACATTGTACATGCTCACTTTGGCCCTAATGGGAACAGGGCGCTGAAGGTTAGAGAGTTGGGCCTATTAAAAGGTAAACTGATTACCACTTTTCATGGCAGCGATACAAACACGAGCTTTATGAATGCCAAGTCTGATGTTTACAAGGAGCTTTTCAAGGCCTGTAATTTGATCACAGTAAATTCTTCTTTTACTTTCAATAATGTGGCCTCGCTTGGGTGTAATCCTGATAAGATTCAAATTTTACCAATGGGGGTTGATGTCGATAAGTTCTCAAAAAGGATAAATATGGGTGATGAGCACGTTATTAAGATATTATCAGTGGCCAGACTTATAGAACTGAAGGGTATTGAATATGGTATTCGTGCAATTGCCATTCTGTTAAACAGCGGCAAACTCAGCAAAATCCACTACCAGATTATTGGTGATGGCCCTTTAATTAATTCGTTGAAAGCACTGACTAGGGATTTAGGAGTTGAATCACATGTCTCATTTTCAGGTGCTCAAACGCATGAGTATGTACTTGAGAAGTTACAGGAAACAGATATTTTTCTTATGCCGGGTATAGTTGCTAAGGACGGTAGGAGCGAAGCTCAAGGACTGGTTATTCAAGAGGCACAGTCAATGGAGATACCTGTAGTGGTATCGGCTGTAGGAGGAATGGCGGAAGGTATGCAAGATGGTGTGACGGGATTCCTTGTCTCACCTAAAAATCCTGAAATCATTGCTGAAAAGTTAAAGTACCTAATTGCACAGCCAAAGAAAAGAAAAGAAATGGGTGAAAATGGTAGAAAATTCGTCACTGAAAAGTTTAATATTCAATCTCTGAACAGGACTCTGATAAACTTGTATAAAGAACTATTCTAAATAGCTTATTAGAAACCTTTGTCATATTAATTTAAGATGAAATACTCTCATTACGTTTTATTACTATCCCTATCTTTTTTTCTTTTCCTCGAACTATATGTTAGGTATCAATTTCCGCATGTTGAACTTTTGGTTTTAACAGGCAAGCAGGCAGGTGTTCGCCCTATGGGGGGATGGGCTGTGGGTGATGCATACGGTGCATTTAGACCACAACCCGGAACTTATCAAACACGAATCTATAAAGGAACCAACAATGAAAAGATTGTTAATTCATTTGGTTTTATTTCCACCCCTGAATTAACCTACGAAAAACCTGAGAAGACGATAAGAATTGCATTTTTTGGAGGTTCATCAACTGCTGGTACGGGCGTTATCCTACCAGATGAAGAAACTTGGCCGTTTAAAACTGTGGAGATTCTGAAGGATTCATTGCCTTCGCTAAAAATTGACTTCATAAATGTGGGAGCATCAGGATATTCTTCTTTTGAATCTTATGGTAGATTTTGGAGTAAGATCAGATTCTTTAAACCCGATATTATCCTTGTTAATCATGCTTGGAATGAGCTCTACTACTTTGCAAAGGCAGACAGTATGCTTGGATGGCGAACTGACAAAGACGGTGAGTGGTCCTTGCGTAAAAAGCGTTATTATAAAGTTACAGTTTACGAACCGATGGCTATCGATTGGTTTATTTCTTGGTCTCAATTATTTTCTCGTGTAAGATTAAAATTTACAGACCCAATATCTGGAGAGATTGGGCGTAAATCGCGACGTGATGAACTGAAAAGCAGTTATAATCCAAGGGGTCTGGACATATTTAGAGATAACCTCGGTCTTTTTCTAGGAACGGCAAAATTATTTAATATGGAAATGTTGGTTTGTAAGCAACCAACTTTACTTGTGCACGGCTTAGCTGATACTCTTATCTCAAAATATGAACATAAATATCAAGGTT
>NVRZ01000236.1 GCA_002401055.1 Bacteroidota bacterium | reverse complement strand
TACAAATTCAAGGAGATACTACGGGAGAAGTATGATTTTTACAGAGTGGTGGATGATACATACTTTCGTGGACAATGGAAGGCGGATAAGGCAAAGGCTTTGAAAAGTACAATGTTTACTCTGGCCGGCACCAAATTTACTCAGCAGGATTTTGCGGTTTATATTGAAAATCACCCCAGTAAGAATAGAAAGGCGACGGTAAAGTCTGCAGTAAATCAACTCTACAAGAAATTTGTTCAGGAATCTTGCATTGCTTATGAAGATGACCGCCTTGAATCTAAATACCCCGAATTTAAAGCCCTTGTACAGGAGTACAATGATGGTATCCTTCTTTTTGAACTCACGGATCAAAAGGTGTGGTCAAAGGCCATAAAAGATACGACGGGTTTGAGGATATTCTACAAGAGTAACAAGAACAACTACATGTGGGAAGACAGAGTTGATGCTGGTATTTACACTTGTAAGGATGAAGCAACAGCGAAAAAAGTAAGAAAAATTGTTAAAAAGGGTCTGAAAAAGGGATACTCCAAAGGCGATATTCTTAAGCTTGCGAATGCTGATGGAAATGTTTTGAAAATAGAAGAGGAAAAATTTCTGAAGGAGGATAATGAACTAATAGATAAAATATCGTGGGTAACTGGTTTTTCAGAAAATCAAAAGGCGGATGAGTCAATTGTGTTTGTATATGTTAAGGAAGTATTGAAGCCGATGCCGAAAACACTTGTTGAGGCAAAGGGACTCGTTACCGCTGATTATCAAACCTATCTGGAGAAAGAGTGGATAGAAGTTCTCAAAAAGAAGTTTGAGTATTCAGTCAATAAAGAAGTGCTCGCCACGATAAAATAATTGTGGGAGAACAGTCTTGTTTTAAATGGCTGATATGATTTTAAGACTTCGCCTTTTAGTAGGTAGAGCTCCTTTGCTCGTGTTGGTGTTTCTATTTGTTTCTTTTTCATCATGTACCCTTAAATCTCCTTCAGGACAAGGTGAAATAGTAGCAACGGTATATGCTGAACATTTATATAAATCAGATATAGAAAGAGATTTATCCAAGGTCTTAAGAGGAGAGGACAGCAGTATTTATGTCAAAAACTATATTGATAATTGGGTAAAGGAAAGGCTAATGCTCAATAAGGCAATGCTCAATTTAAAGCAGGATGAGGAGATTGATATAGATAGAAAACTGAACGACTACAAGACCTCACTTATAATCTATGCTTATAAGAAAGAGCTGTTAAGACAGCAATTGGATACAGCCATATCATTTGATGATATTCTTGGGGTTTACGAACCCAACAAGAAGAACTTTCGGTTAAAGAATAATATTGTAAGAATGCTCTACATCAAAGTTCGAAAGCCTGTTAATGGCGTTAGGGAATTTAGAAGACTAATTGCTTCTGATAATGAGGAAGATAGAACAAGCTTGTCCGATTATTGCCAGGAATATTCAACCAGCTTCTCCTTGAATGATAGCAATTGGGTTGATTTCGATCAGGTTATTGAAAAAATACCCATGGAGGTTGTAAATCAAGAGTCCTTTTTGAGGTCCAAAACATATATTGAGGTTGAGGATTCTCTGAGTCTGTACTTTTTGCGAATCACTGCATATTTGCTTAAAGATGATATTTCTCCCGTTCAGTATCAGGTAGGCAATATTAGAAGCACAATTCTAAATAAACGCAAATTAGGGCTAATGAGAAAGTTGGAAAGGAATATCTACCAGGATGCCAAAACCAATGGTGATTTTACTCTTTATTAATAACAATTACCAGAATAGTGCGTTATTGCAGCATTAATACGATGGAAACACTATTTACTCGAAATTTCATGCGAAAGGGTTGGATGCTAATACTGACATTATTTATCTTGGGATCAACGTATGGCCAGGATAAGGTATCTGATCAGCAGTTATTGGACCATATTGTAGCAACGGTAGGAAACGAGATAATTCTGAACTCTGAAGTTGAAATGCAATACCTCTCGCAAAAACAGATGGGCTTGGGCAGCATGCCGCTGGAGAAAGCAAAGTGTATTGTACTAGAGGATTTGTTGTTTCAGAAACTACTTCTTACGCAAGCGAAAATAGACAGTATTGAAGTTTCAAGTGATCAGGTGGAAGGAGAGCTGGACAGGAGAATGCGCTACTTTATTGCGCAAATAGGTTCTGAGCAAAAACTGGAGGAGTATTACGGAAAGACAATTGCCGAAATTAAATCTGAATTCAGGGAATTGGTTGAAAGTCAGATATTGGTGCAGAGAATGCAAGCCAAAACTACTGAGCATGTTAAAGCTACTCCTTCGGAGGTTAGAGAGTTCTTTGAAAAGATGCCGAAAGATTCACTTCCTTACATAAACGCGGAAATTGAGGTCTCACACATCGTTAAAAAATCACCGATTAGCGAGCAGGAAACACAGCGCATTAAGGATAAGCTTGAAGAAATAAGAACCAGAATTTCTAAAGGCGAGGATTTTGGTGTATTGGCCTTCATGTACTCAGAGGATCCGCTTTCGGCTAAGGAAAATGGCGAACTTGGTTTTGTGCAGCGAGGTTCATTGGTACCAGAGTTTGAGGCTATGGCCTTTAGCTTAAAAGAAGGTGAAGTTTCAGAAATTGTTGAAACCAAATTCGGCTTTCATATTATGCGGCTAATAGAGCGTCGGGGAGAACTAATAAATTTGCGGCATATACTTATTGCTCCAAAAGTATCCAACGAAGACTTGTTTAAAGCAAAAGAATTTTTGGATAGCATCTATCAACAGATAGCGATTGACTCTATCACTTTTGAGGAGGCGGCACTGAAATTTTCGGATGATGAGGAGACTAAAATGAACGGAGGGATCATGATAAATATGAAATCTGGATCGGCCAAATTTGAAGCATCTGATCTGGATCCTTTACTTGCTTACTCTATTGATAAAATGATCGTAGGGCAGATATCACAACCAGCTTTGATGAACACCACCGATGGCAAGCAAGCGTACAGGTTGGTTAAGTTAAAATCCAGAAGCAAGCCACATGTAGCGAATCTCAAAGATGATTACCAACGTATCCAAGAGTTCACATTGGAGGTAAAACAGCAAGCGGCCATCGAGCTTTGGATTAAGAAGAGGCGAGCAAAGACCTATATTCATATCAAGGAAGAGTATAGCGGTTGTGCGTTTAGCAATGACTGGAGTACTACTCCTTAAAGCACAATTACAGCTTTGCAGTCGAGAATCATATTCACTCTGTTTTTTGTTGCTCAGGCTTTTGTTTGTACAAAGGCTCAGCAAATCATGTTTGATTCATTAGAACAGGTAAACATCCTTGTTGGCAATATGGACAAGTCTTCCATCAGCGATTCTTCCTGGTATCTGGAAAACTACAGTATTGATTATCCCTCTACGGAAAAAGTTAAGATGATTGAGAAGTACAGCAATTCGGCAAGTGTTGAAGTTTATTTTGGTTCGTGGTGTAGTGATAGCTATACCTGGGTACCGGCTTTTTTAAAGATAGCAGAGAACACTTCGCTTGGGAAAGAGCTAAGTATAATTGGTTTGCCTAAAGACTTAGCCAAAAGGGAGGCCTACGCAACAGGAAAGAATATATTAAAGGTACCAACGTTTGTTTTTATGAGGAACGGAGTAGAAATTGGTCGGATTATTGAATCGCCAATCGAAAACCTGAGTGATGATATTATTAAGATTCTTGTTTCCCGCTAATCACTTTATGGAATATGGCGAGAATATTAATGAGTAGGCCTGTCAATTGTATCAAATGAATGTAAACGGAGCGCTAAAGCAAAACATCTGTCTTCGGACTTCAGGCGGCTACTTCACGATTTAGGTTAATTATGCATACCAAAAATAAATAGCGGTTGTATTCGTATCTTAGCAATCTGGTAGAAAATAAAACAATGGAAACTGAAAACTTACAGAACGAAGTAGAAAGCGTTGATGCACTGGTTGTTAAATACAATTTACTGCGAAAGGAAATTGCAAAGGTTATCGTAGGGCAGGATCAGGTGGTGGAGAGCGTACTGATATCAATCTTAAGCAGAGGCCACTGTTTATTAATTGGAGTTCCAGGATTGGCCAAAACACTCTTGGTGAATACTATAGCGAGAACCCTCGGACTTACCTATAGCAGAATACAGTTTACACCTGATCTTATGCCTTCGGATATATTGGGTACAGAAATATTGGATATAAACCCCGACGCTTCGCAAAAAAAAGAATTCAGGTTCATACCAGGCCCTTTATTTGGGAATATCATACTTGCCGATGAAATTAACAGATGCCCACCCAAAACACAATCTGCGCTATTGGAAGCAATGGAAGAGAGAGCAGTAACCGTGGCGGGGAAGCGTTACGAGATGAAAAATCCATTTTTTGTGCTTGCAACGCAAAACCCGATAGAGCAGGAGGGAACCTATCCTTTGCCAGAGGCACAGCTAGACCGCTTTATGTTCAATGTATGGCTGAATTATCCCAGTCTGGAGGAAGAGCTGCAGGTGGTTAAACGGACTACGTCAGATCGTCAGGTTAAAGTAGAAGTAGTTCTTACTGACAAGGAAATTATTTTTTATCAAAATTTGATTCGGAAAATTCCTGTAACTGATAATGTAATGGATTACGCCGTAAAACTCGCAACGAACTCCAGGCCCTCTGCAAATGGGTCTTCAGATGTTTCTATGGTAGATAAGTACCTGTCTTGGGGCGCTGGTCCCAGAGCATCTCAGTTTTTGATTATAGGAGCAAAGTGCCACGCTGCAATAAACGGGAAATACTCACCTGATATTGAAGATGTTCAGGCCGTGGCTAAGCCTATTCTTAGGCACCGCATTATCAGAAACTACCGTGCAGAAGCGGATGGTGTTTCAGTTGAAGATATTATAGATGATTTAATGGCCTAGCTGAGGGATATTTCAACTACGGAGCTGTCAAATAAGGCATTATCTTAAGATAGACCTCTTCACTTACCAATCCTGCCCTCTTTATATCTGCAACGCTCCCATAGTTTCCCTTGGTTTCCCGATGATTGACAATGGCATTTGCATTATCCAAAGTAAGGTATGGGTGTTTTGCTAGCGTGAAACTGGAACAGCTGTTGAGGTTGATTTTTTTAACTTTTAGCAGGTCAATCTCAATATTCTTAGAGATACTTTCAAGCAAAGACTTATTAAAACCATCCACTTCCAACAATTGATCTTTATTAATGAATCCTCCAAGCTGATCTCTGAGTTTAACTACTTGATCAGAGAGTGAAGCACTAATTCCTTCAAGCTTCTTTAACCCTCCTTTATCAGTCGAGTTTAGCTCAACATGAATTGGTGCATCTTTCTTCTCAGCTTTGGTCATGGGCTTTTCTTCAGCTTTATCAACAAAGGGTTTTACATCAACAACCGACAAGTAAGGCTTGATTTTTATGTATAAAGCTTCATTGACGAGCGGAACATTTTTAACGTAGCTCACGCCCTGTGCTTCTCGGCGGTGGCTGTTGAAAGAACGGTTCTGATAACAATCGAGCTAACAGCGCTTCATCTACCTTGCCGCTAGCGGCCCA
>NVRZ01000235.1 GCA_002401055.1 Bacteroidota bacterium | reverse complement strand
GCTATTCAGGCGATTGTGGAGAAATATTTTGGCAAGAAGCCTTCAAAAGGAGTTAATGCTGATGAGGTTGTGGCTGTTGGAGCTGCAATTCAGGGAGGTGTTTTAAGTGGTGATGTAACAGACGTATTGCTATTGGATGTTACGCCATTAACACTTGGAATTGAAACTATGGGTGGTGTGTTGACCAAGTTGATTGAGTCGAACACAACGATTCCTACGAAGAAAACTGAAACTTTCTCTACTGCATCTGATAATCAGCCTTCGGTTGAGATTCATGTGCTACAGGGAGAGCGATCACTGGCAAAGGACAATCGTACGCTTGGTAGGTTCCATTTGGACAGTATTCCGCCTTCGCCTAGAGGAGTTCCACAAATTGAGGTGAGTTTTGATATTGATGCGAACGGTATTCTTAACGTAAACGCCAAAGACAAGGCGACGGGTAAGGAGCAGAGTATCCGAATTGAAGCATCTTCAGGATTGTCTGAGGCGGAAATTGATAAAATGAAGAAGGAAGCGGAAGTCAATGAGGAAGCGGACAAAAAGGCCAAGGAGGAAATCGATAAGATGAATGGTGCAGATCAGTTAATTTTTCAAACTGAAAAGCAGTTGAAGGAGTTTGGCGATAAGATACCGGCCGACAAGAAAGAGCCTATTGAAAAAGCACTTACTGAATTGAAGGAAGCGCATAAAGGTGGAAGTGAAAACCTGGAGGCCATTGATAAGGCAGTTGAGCAGCTGAACACTGTATTTCAAGCAGCGTCTGAAGAGATGTATAAGGCGCAGCAAGAATCACAGGGATCAGAGCCTGAAGCAGGAAGCAATGGTTCAGATAAAGGTGAAGACGCAGAAGTTACAGATGTGGATTTTGAAGATGTAACTGATGAGAAGTCCGCGGAAGGCGAAGAGGAAAATAAGGACGAAAAGAAGGAAGAAGAAAAACCTGTAGAAGAGGAGAGTAAGAAGTAAGCAGGCGTCTTTTTATACAATAAAAGCTGCAAGGTCGAGGGAATAACCCCGCTTTGCAGCTTTTTGGTTGCATTATTTTTGAGAATGTGAGCATTACCCCCTGCTCGCCAGCTCGCTGTCCCCCTAAATTTAGGGGGACGATTTCTGTGCGAAGCCACGCAGAGGGCGCCTACGCTAAAGCTTTAGCGCCAGCGTGCAGCAAGCAAAGAAACAGGGGGTAGTACTTGCAATTCCAATATCCTATTGCGCACAATTCACACAGAAAGGTGCTTGAGGCACCAGTAGAATACGCTGAATAGGTATTGGTTTAGAACATTTGCGGCACACACCAAAATCCTTGTCATGAAGCTTACTCAAAACATCCTTAAGCCGATTTAATTTTAAAACGGCGGTTCGAAGAGCTGCTTCATTTATGCTTTTGTTGTTAATCGCATCCATTCTGGAAATCCTGCCAATAGCATCATCAGGCTCAATGGGTTGAGTAAGTTCTTTATATTCAGCTACAGATGTAGTGGTTTTATCAATTTCCCTTTTGAGGAGGACTTCAATTTCGCCAAGTTCTTTGTTGTTCACAATCCAAATTTAGTAGATATAAAGAATAGTGGCCAAAGAACCAATGCTGATAACAATCCAAAGGAGTAAGCCAAGGATCATGGGCCTTAGCCCTACATTTCTTAGTAACTCTCTTGTAAGTCCTGTGCCAATTAAAAATAAAGTCAGGGTAAGTGCTTTTTTGGCTACAATGGCAATCTGTTGATTTATTTCTGCCAGTTGCTCCACGTAAGTATTAATAAGCATTGCTCCGATAAAACCAATGATAAACCAGGGAATTTTTGTCTTCTTTTCTCCATTTTTATAGAAAAACGAGATTATAATAACCAGCGGGAAGATTAAAAGTGCACGCGTAAGTTTTGTAACAGTTGCTATTTCCAGGGCTTCCTCACCGTAAACTTGTGCCGCCCCAACCACTGAACTCGTATCATGAATTGCCAGTGCTGCCCACAGTCCAAAATCAATTTGGCTGAGATTAAAATACTCACCAATAAATGGAAATATAAACAGGGCAATGGCATTCAAGACAAACACAGTTCCCAAGGCAACGGAGATGTGGTGTTCTTTCGCCTCAATAACCGGACTTACCGCAGCAATGGCACTCCCGCCACAGATTGCTGTACCTGATGATAACAACAAAACTATTTTTTTGTCTATTCCCAATAACTTACCCACCAGCAAACCCAGAAGAATAGTAAGTACTGCCGAGCCTATTATGAATTCCAGCCTTGGCGCACCACCTGCGAGTGCTGAGGTAAGATTAACACCAAAACCTAGCCCTACTACCGCTAACTGCAGTAGGTATTTTGAAACATTCTGAACTTGTGAAGAATATGGATTTCCAATTACCAAAGAAAGAACTACACCAGCGAACAGTGCAATTGGAGGGTTGACCCAAGGTGTAAAACACAACAACGAAATTGAAACAAATAATAGTTTCCAGATAACGTTTGTGGAAAGAGAAGAATTCACTTGATAAGAGTAATTACATTGGTCTGGGAATGAAAAGTACTAATATATTTTGATGGGAAAGGCAGAAGTATTGCACTCATAACCGGGGTAGATTGTATACGTTTCAATTGTCCCACATTCTTGTCATATTTTAAATCCCATCAGGCAGACATCATCTACCTGCTCTTCTGACCCTCTCCACTTTTCAAAGAATACTTCCAATTTGTCGTGCTGTTCTTCCATGGATAAGGTGCTGTTATTTAGCAGAAGTTCTTGAAAAGGTTTGTACTTAAGCTTTCTTCCATGAGATCCTCCAAATTGATCTGCAAAACCGTCCGAAAAGATATAGTACATATCATCTTTTTGCATTTGAATTATTTCATTGGAGAATGCTTTGTCTTTCCTGAATTTTGGAATTGGTTCCCTTGACCCCTTGAATTCATTCAATTCTCCCTTTCTAATTTGGTATAGAGGATTATGAGCACCAGCGTAATGCAACTCACTTTTTTGTTTGTCAACCAAACACAATGCAATATCCATTCCGTCATGTACGTCTTGCTCACTTTTTTCAAAGGTTTCGTTTACAAGCTCACTTACCTTATCAAGAATACTTCCCGGTTTTGTAACGTTGAATTCTTTTACTGCTCTGTTTAAAGCATTATGACAAACAACACTTAACAATGCTCCTGGGACACCGTGGCCTGTACAATCTGCAACAGCAAATAAAATTAGTTCCCTCCCACTGATCTGTCGCTTTTCAAGCCAATAGAAATCTCCCGCTACGATATCCTTTGGCTTATATAAAATGAAGATGTCCCCGAGGTATTCCTTTACGATGGATATAGGTGGAATAATAGCGTTCTGTATGCGCTTGGCATATCTAATGCTATCTGTTATTGATTTATTCTTGATTTCAAGCGCAATCTTTTGATCTTCAACCTGTAGTTTTTGTTGATGAATAACTTCGTGATCTTTTTTCTTGCGCACATAAGCCCTGAGAGCAACCAGGCCTAAAATAAATACTAAAATTCCACCAGTGGCAAAGGAGTAGTTAAGCAAATTGCTCTTATCTAGTTTTATTTTTGCTAGCTCTTTGTCCTTTTCCAGCAGATTAATCTTCGTCTCTTGCTTTTCTCTTTCATTTTTTAATTCAAGGGCGTGAATCTTTTGAATTGTTTCCTTCCCACGGATGCTGTCCTCCAATTTTTCATATAGTTCATAGTAGGCATAGGCATTTTTATAGTCTTTTAATGCAAGATAGTAGCTGCGATAGGTGTTGTACACTTTTGTCAACTCATCAATATATTCGCCTTCTTTGACCAATAAAAAGGCTATATCCAAATGTGATTTTGCAGTTGCATAATCCCCTTGTTCAATACTAATATTAGCGAGTTGCGTTCTCGATAATGATTGCCCTCTTGTATCTTTAGTTTTCATTTTTATTCGAAGGGCCTCTGTTGCCATGGATTTTGCCTCATCTAAATTCCCCTCTTCTATATGAATGTCTGCCAGATTGGTCATTACCTTTGATATGGTCACTGAGTCATCGATGCGGGTTGCTTCTATCAGTGATAAATCATAATAATGCTTTGCAGAATCATGTTCTTCCATATTAAAATAGGCTACCGCCATGGTATTAAAGCTGTAACCTAATTGTTTGTGAAGTTGAAGTTGTGTGCACAACTTGATCGATTCAATTAATAGGGGAATTGCCTCACTGTGCCTATTCAGTTTTATTAGAACGATAGACTTATTAATTAACACATGAGCAGTGGAAGAGGAGTCACGCGTTGACCTTCCAATTTTTTCTGATTCACTAAAGAATTTCAATGCTGTTTCGTAATCTCCCAGCGTTACATAGACGCCTCCAATATTTAAATATGTGCTTTTAAGAGACCTTATATTGCCCAGCTCTATCTTAAGTTGCAGGGAACGTTGGTAATATTGTAGGGCCTTATTATTATTGGATTGAGTATCATATATGATACCAATGTTGTTCCATCCTTTAGACAATAGTTCTTTTAAGTTGTTCTCCTGAGCAATTTCTGCACTCCTTTTATACCAATTAAGAGATTCATCTAATTCAGAGAAATACATATGTGTGTTTCCCCGATTTAACATTATCGATGCAAGCCCCTTCTTGTAGTTTGCTTTGACGGCCAATCCTATTCCGATGTCAGAGAAATAGATTGCGCTGTCGTAATTGTGAGCGGAATACTCATTTGTTAATTTATCCAGCGCATCAATCTTGAGTAAATCATCGTCTGCAGTTAGATATTGATTTCGCAGGCTATCGATGCCGTTAATCGCAAACAATTGACCAATGGCCAACAAACTGAACAATATGAAGTAAGCGAGTCGAATGAGCATGGGGAAAGTTACGTCAAATAACTTAAGGCTATATTAATCAGGAGTTTTTCAAGAATAGCTTTCATTCTTTGCTTAGGTTTTGTTGAGTTGGAGGGGTTAGCTCGCCTTCGTGAACTCAGGCTTGGTGAATAAGTGGATTAGCGCAGTCTCTTCTTTGCAAAGGCAATACCTGATCCGGATTTGAGATAGCGCTCAAAGTCGTATGCTAATTGTTTCTCTTTAAAGGCGAAATAGCTGACCAATTCCACAGGTAATCTCGTCTTTGTGTATGAGACTTCACCACATTCATGTTCCCTGAATCGTTCGTGAACTCTGCCACTAAACCCAGTTTAGTATTTCCCATCCGCGCATTTGAGTTGATGTACATACCACATAATTATTTGTTTTAGAGGTGGACCGCGCCCATACACCGGCGCTGAAGCTCTGGCGCAAGCGTCCGAGCCCGACTTCGCCAAAGTAACAATACTCATAATATATAGTGGACTGCGTCCACCGTAGCCCGTGATTTTTATTCTCGAATCCAGCTCATAATCAACAAGCCCCCCGTCGCTCTTCACTTTGTTCAGAGCTATGGAGGGCGTAGGTGGAGCTGGAGGGATTCGAACCCTCGTCCAGACAAAGCGAAAATACGCCTTCTACATGCTTAGCATCCCCTTAATTTTCGATAAGTAACAGGCGAGAATGCAACCGATTACAAACTTAGTCT
>NVRZ01000234.1 GCA_002401055.1 Bacteroidota bacterium | reverse complement strand
ATAACTTATACCAACGATCTAACGTTTGAGAATATTAATCCATTGCTAAACATTTTCTTGAGGTGGATAAATAAAAGTGTTTATGGTAATTCAGAATTATTGCAAAATGCAGTATTGTCTGGAAGTGGAATCACCAAATATTCTTTAGAGCACGAAATTTCCAAGGTAAGGAAGATTCAAAATGGCGATCTTTCAAAAGAAGAACTATTTAGATTAGAGGATTACAGGTACCTCAAAGGTGATTTGAATAATTTTATTGAATCTGACATTGACTCTTTTGCATTTTATAATGGGGCAATTAGGGATATCTATTCTCTTGATACTAGCAAAGTCATTCGCGCTATGCTCACAATTGATGATTATGCTTTACAAATTGGATGGACTTGGTTGGGGAATAAATATTTCTTTGGCAACCAGAATTATTGGGAAATCATTTTGACTGCATCTAATACTGACACTTTTGATTATACTGATTACTTCGCAACTTTTCTTGGGGCGTACAGGAGTAGTGATGAGGATTTGCAGATGATGATCGATAAATTTTTAGCTACATATGATGACTGGGATTGGCGATATTACTTCGTAAAATATGAGAGTATGACACAAGCTGAAATTAGCCTTTCAAGAGATGATAATATCTACGCTTGGGATAATGGCTTTAAACTTGAAAAGATGGGAGGAAGCAACTTAAATGCATTTCATTTAAATCCTTACATAAAAACGGTTGCTGAGAAACTCAAAATTACTCCGGGTACCGTACCGGGAGCTGATAATAGTTACTTGGTATTTGGTAATTTCAAAGTGTTTTCTTTTGAAGATGGCTGGCATATTCAAAATTTAGATTCAAAAAAACATTCCAATTTGATCAAGAAATTCACTTTATTGGATAAAGAAAGCCATTTTCTCTTGAAAGAAAATAAGAAGAGGGATAGAATTGAAATATTGATTGAGTTTATTGGAGACATGAACAAACAAACCGCTTGATCTGATAATCCAGGTGACAATTCTTTTAAAGCGCTTAACGGACATCTATAATATTGCTAAGATGAATTATAAACCACCTGTCTACCACTACACAAGGTGGAAAAGGAAAACATTGTAATCCCGAAACGATATCTGTTAATACGTATATTTATTTCGCTTATTTCGCTTATTTCAGGTCATCTCACGTTAAATTATTAGATATATTGAAAACAGATAAAATTACCATTGAGCTTCTACACCCTACCTCAGTAAAGGGTAAATCTACAATTGAGATACGAGTTTATGATGATGGGAGTAATGAGGCGTTTATTCTTCCTCATGGGGCTACGCCGGTGGCCACCGGTATTCAAGTAACCATCAAGAACGAAAAACTATTTATTAACTGTAGAATTAGAAAGAAACAATTAAAATATAAGCCGGAGGAAATTGTCAGGCAAATGGTACTGAATCGGTTAATTGACCAACTTAATTATACGGAAGATCAAATTGGGGTTGAAGTTGGGATTGTCATGGGCTCAACCGTACATTCAAAACCAGCCGATATCGTAGTGTTTCTTGATAAAAACAAGACCCGGCATTGGATTATTGTCCCGTCCTAAATAACCGTTACGGGTTTATAATATAAAGTTAGCATTAAACAGTTGCAAGGACGTCCTTGCAACTGTTTTTTGTTTTGTAAGTTCTGATTTTCATTTTTCTTTGTCCGTGTGTTTGTATTTACAAAATTGCCTAACTTCAGAAACTTTTAATGAACACTTCTACCAACACCGCTGTACTATTATTATTAATGCTCACTCTTCGCGTGATTGAGGTAGATGCTCAAACCAGCGGTCCCATACAACCTGAGTTTTCCAACTTTGAGCCTGTTTCGACAACCAATATGGTAAACGAGTTTACTGGCTCATTTACCTGGAACCTGCCTATCCTGGAAATTCCAGGACCAGATGGAAGTGGATATGCGCTCTCGCTATCATATCACAGCGGAGCTTCGCCTGTTGAAGAGGCATCCTGGGTGGGATATGGATGGACGTTGAACCCAGGTTCAATTATTCGCAATACGCGGGGATTTCCTGATGATTACAAAGGAGCTAAAATTACCTACCACACAAAAATGCCAGATAATTGGACAGTAAGTGTAGGACGAAGCTTAGGCTTAGAAGCATTCAGTATTGATGTTTCGGGTGATGCAGCTTTGAGGTACAATAATTATATAGGCTTTGGATATACAGCAGGCGTGGGAATCGGTGCAGGAGGATTAGTCAATTTACATTATGCGGTTACTGATGGAGAAGGCAGTTGGTCAGCTTCCGTTACACCAGCAAAATCACTTTCTAAATTTTCCGGCAAGAACAATCAGGAGAATTCTTCCGTAGCTAGAAATCTTACTAGTAAGTATGCTCGAAAAGCAGAAGGCTTTACCAACCAGTATGCGTTACACTCTTTTGGGAACTTTGCGAGAGCTACTAATATTCAAAACTATACAGGAACTTCTATAAATGTCTCGGTCTCCGCTCAAGCCAACCCAGCACCACTGCCCATGGGAATAGAAGGAGGATTAACCGGGAATTTTACGATCCAAACCCAGGAAGACACCGACGAACTAGAATGCTATGGATATATGTATACAAGTTATGCGGATTCATCTGATATGACTGATTATTATACCGAAAAAGAGCAGAGTTATGACAAGCGCGATTATTATCTATCCATTCCCTTTAGCAACGCAGACTATTTTACATTAAGTGGAGAAGGACTAAGTGGTGGCTTCAGATTACACAACAGAAAGCCTGGGCACTTTTACCCAAACACAAAGAAAAGTGAAACTTACATCGCTCAGCTTGGTGTAGATATTATGATTGGAACTGATATCGGCGTAGGTGTCGATATTGGAGCTGGATACCATTGGCTCAAAGTTGGTGAATGGACTTCTGAAGGTAATACAGAAGATTATGAATATACGAATGAGGGTGATGAACCTTGCTTTTTCAGGTTTAATAATGACCCTGGCGGTTGGCTTTCCTTTGGTGATGAAGATGAACTGGTACAAGCCGAGTTGGAACAAGTAAAATCTACGCGTGGACTTAAAGATTATGAACCGCAAATACCATCTAACATCTATAAATATGCAAACAACAGCGATGAAAAGCGAAATGGAAGAGCATCTTACATTGCGTATCATACGATGGAAGAAATTGGAAAAGCGAGTAGCTACCATCCTGATAATATACCCTATTACCCATATTCAAGAGACAATGCAGTGCGACAATATCTTGATCCAAGCAGCAACACGGACCTGAATGATGAAATCGCTGAGTTAGCGGTCATGAATCAAAATGGTTTGCGTTACGTATATGGCCTTCCCGTCTATTCTCGCAATGAGGGTAATCTACAATATGGCTTGTACGGTAACTCACCAACAGTGTTGAATAATTACCTGGCCCATATGGATACTGATATTGATCTGGATATTAAGTTAGGTGAAGAAAGAGATCAGCCCTATGCAACAACTTTCTTACTGACGGAGATTAACTCACCAGATTACATTGACCTGACAATGGATGGACCAACCCGTGATGATTTTGGCGGTTATGTTCGTTTCGTTTATGAAATGACCCACGGCTCTACTGCGAATAAAGCTGATACAAGCGATTGGTACCGTTGGCGCATACCCTATAATGGCCTGTTGTATCAAAGGAATGAGTTATCGGATCCTACGGACGATTTGGGTACGGTCAACTATGGGGAAAAGGAAGTGTACTACTTAGATACAATTGAAACCAAAACGCATTTCGCCATATTTCATACAAGCGACCGTGATGATGGGATTGAAGCAGATGAAGAGCCAAATGCTGCCCTGGATAATACCGCCATGGGAAGTACCTTATTCAATTTAAAGAAATTGGATAAAATAGAGCTGTATGCGCGAGACGAAAATGGACTAGCTGCCGACCTTATCAAAACGGTTAATTTTGAATATGATTATTCGCTTATGGAGGGACAGCCCAATTCCCTGGCCTCTACCGAAGGCAAGCTTACACTTAAAAAAGTTTGGTTCGACTATTACGGCATTTATAATGCAAAGATTAGTCCTTGGGAATTCGAATATGCCTACAAATCAGAATCGGAATATCCTGAAAAGGTCCGTGAGAGATATGAGGAGATAACATCCTATGGCAGCGACTATTTAGCCGCGGAACAAAATCCAGATTATAATTATTTCAATTTGGATAGGTGGGGAAGCTATATGATCAACGGTGAAGAACGACACGAGAATCTAAATCCGTGGGTTGATCAAACTTTGAATGAGGATGATTTTGATCCCGCTGCATGGCAACTCAAACAAATACAACTGCCTTCCGGTGGAGAAATATTGGTGCAATATGAACAAAACGATTATCAATATGTTCAGGATAAAAGGGCCATGGCCATGGTGAGTCTGAATGATAATTCGGATATAGCGAATTCAAAATTCTATTTAAATGTATCGGATATTGAAGTTGATGATACTGATCTCGAGAAGTTAAAGTCACTCATCATCAAGGAGCTAGACGATCTAGAAGACAAAATATATTTCAAATTCCTTTATGCACTTATCGGAGAAGACGCTGACCTTTCCAATTGCAGTTCTGACTTCATAGACGGATATGCAAGAATTGAGGAGGTTGGAATTGATGATGAGGGGTTATATATTCAACTATATACTGAAGATGAGGATGAATACAATACGCCTTTATATGTGTGTTATGATCTTGTAAAGACCCAGAAAGGTGGCAAGCTTACGCAAAATAGCTGCAACGCTACGGAATCCGGACTGGATAAGAATGATGGAGCGGAAACATTGGTCTATACCCTGCTTAATAAGATTGGCACCAGTTTTTTTACCGAATTAACCAGCTGCCTTGCACTTGACTTGGAAAATTCGTTTTTCAGGATACCGGCTCTCCATCCTAAAAAAGGAGGAGGCATTCGTGTAAAGAGATTGTTAATGCTTGATGAGGGAATTGAAGAAGGAGATGCTAGTTTATACGGGCATGAATATCTCTATATGTCGGAAGATGAATACGGCAGTGAGATCAGCAGCGGTGTGGCTACCAACGAGCCTGCGGAAGGAAGAGAGGAAAACCCCCTGATAAATGTGTTGGCCAAAGAGCCTCAAAAATGGTATGAAAAAGCAATTGCTGGAAGGGATAAAGAACAAATTGAAGGGCCTCTCGGTGAATCTATTCTACCTGCTCCATCTATAGGATATTCGAAAACAGCCATTAAAAACATTCACAATGGAAAAACCAACACTGGCTTTAAGTTACTGGAGCACTATACGGTCAAAGACAGCCCTATGGAAGTGGAAGTAAGTACCATTCAAGAAGAAACTGACATTCTTATTGTTCCACTTGGAATTGCAAACAGTTATACCAATAATGTATGGGCAACTCAAGGATATAAGTTTGTGCAACACGAAATGCATGGACAACCTAAGATCAGCTCAATATACAGTGGTGATTATGAAGACTCGGATAGCTACATTTTGAGTGAAAAGCAAGTTTACACCTATTATGAGCCGGGGGAAGAGCTTGACTTACTCTATGGAGATTACGGTACGAAACAAGGTAGA
>NVRZ01000233.1 GCA_002401055.1 Bacteroidota bacterium | reverse complement strand
ATACACCCGATAAAAAAGATACCTGCTACAATGCGGTTATAACGGCCCGTATTACCGCAGTGGGGGCATTGTTTAGTTAACCACCACATACGAGCCACACCAGCTAAACGTTTCAGACTGCTAACACCCCCCATTGCGCGTAATACTTTGTTGGCAGAAGTGCGAAATCTTCATTCTGCTAGTAACTTACCAACCCCAATTACGCCTTGTGACGTAGAGAGTTGATAGAAATACAGTCCACCCGGTAAATTTCCTCGTAATACTTGGATATCAGACGCATCAACTCCATTAATTAACCCGACTTGTTGACCCATAGCATTCAATATTCTTAAAGTGTATGACACATTCGAAAAATTACTAATCCGAATATGGGTTTCGTTTACGAAAGGATTTGGGAATACGGTTGTGTGATACGTCGGTTGTTCCTTATCTGCAACCGATGTTGTTGGAGAACAAAATACATCCATGATATACGGTGTGCTTTCATTAGAATACGTACTATCTCCGAGCTGGCCGTAGTTGTTTCTTCCCCAAGTCCAAATGTCATCATTGACCATCGCAAAGCCATGCCAGTCACCTGATGAGAGAGTGTAGTTGTTAGCTGGTAGTCCACTTTGAACTGGTGTATTCTGATCGGAAGTCAAACCGTTTCCAAGATTGCTATAGAAATTATGACCCCAAACCCATACAATTCCATCTTTGTCGAGGGCAAGGCTATGATTTCGACCAGATTCGATTGCTACGATACCACTTAATCCAGTAACCTGCATTGGCCATGGCGTTGTCGTTAAGTTCCCATTACCTAACTGGCCAAAATCGTTGAACCCCCATGTCCAAACGGTGCTATCGCTTTTTAATGCCATC
Source organism: Bacteroidota bacterium (assembly GCA_002401055.1). Classification (GTDB taxonomy): domain Bacteria; phylum Bacteroidota; class Bacteroidia; order NORP154; family NORP154; genus NORP154. The sequence goes on along the minus strand of NVRZ01000233.1, from coordinate 4,745 downwards.
GAATGAGATCCCCCTCCCTGAATTTGTACTACGTCCGTAAGGCCTGATACATTAATGGGATAGTCTTTAAGAAGAAACGTACTGTCGCCTAGCTCTCCTTTGCCATTATCACCCCAAACCCATAACGAACCATCATCCTTCAGCGCGAGACAGTGATTCCATCCGGCATCAATATCAATAATTCCATCTAATCCGGGAACTTGAATTGGAGTAAGTTCCCCCACCTGGAAGTTACTGTTTCCGAGTTGACCTCGGTTATTATCACCCCATGTCCACACCGAACCATTCTCCGTTAATGCTATAGTATGGAATGCACCTCCATCTATCTTCAATACACTGTCCAATCCAATTACTTGTTGGGGATAAAAACTGTTTCCTATGACACCTATGCCTAACTCACCATCATTATTCTTGCCCCAAGCCCAGATCGTATTATCGCTTTTCTCTGCAAAGCATCCGTGCCATCCTGAGAAAATGTCAATCACTGAGTCTAGACCAGAAACTTGATTAGGAACAATGCTAGATACAAGGGAGGTGTCACCCAATTGACCATAACTGTTACCTCCCCATGTCCAAACGGTTCCATCTGGACAAAGAGCGATCGTATGCAAAGTTCCTGCAGCGATTGTTTGAGCATTGACACTACCTATTATCCAAGTCAAATGCACAAGTAAGGAAACCGTGAGTTTTTTCATCGTTCTTTTTTTCGCATTGCTGCCAACGGTCAGTATTACGGCAGTGGTGCCTTACCATTCTAACACCACGAACCACACACGCACATTACAAGATACATAAAATCGTACTTACGCACCATTGCCTGTAATACATTGTTAGCGCATGTTTATTCATCCGTGGTGCTTTTTGGGACACCTTTAACCAGCACGTTATATTTTATTCCAAGCGTAATCTGATATAGGTGCTTTTGCGAGCTTGATTCGTACTCTTTTAGGTCTAATAAGCCATACTTCAATCTAAGGCTACCCATAAATCTGTCAGAAATTTCAAACATAACGCCAGCTATCGCACCAATGTCATAATCTTTCATGGACGACCACGCATGCCAAGTATGATCCTTTATTTCATTTTCATAATATCCAGATTGTACTAACCTCCCATCATGCCAAAATTGGTATGAGCCATAAAATCCGATGTAGGGTGTCCACCTTTTAAGCTTGTAGCTATACAGGATTGGCAATGTAACATAGGACATATAATCATAACCCGTGTTGGTGACGACACCAATCAACTTGTCTGCTGTGTTAAAGTATTCAATTGTATAAGCACGCTTGTTTTGCATATAATTGTATACAATCTCCACTCCTAAGATTGATTTTTCGCCTAAATAAAATGAATAAAATAAGCCACCAGAGCACGAAACCTGAGCATAATCTTTCACCGTGGCATATTCTGGCGGAGTGTAATTAGTCGTAGCTATTCCGCCAATACCACCACTAGCCATAATACCGATTACATGCTGGGAGAACGTTAGCCCAGGCATTAATGCAATAAAACAGATTATCAGAGTCTTTTTCATCGTTCTGGCAATATGCGCTAACGGTCCGGGTTTGCGTAGTAGCGCTTAGCGTTCTGAATACCACCGACCGTACACACGCACTTTACAAGTTACAATAAATACCACTTCCGCGCTATTACGTCAAACCCTTTGTTAGGTGCATGTGCCATCCCAACATTAAAGATCATCAGATTATTGAACAATGTTATAATTTTTCAACTCCCAAACTTGATCTTTGGCAAGGTCATCTCTTTTTACAAGCCCGATGTTTGGCGCAAGATAATAAACCACCGTATCGTTATATGGCCAGTCGTCCCAATTTAGGTACGCTTGGCTATGGAAATGACTTAACTTGTATAGATTAGTGAATGAGTAATCGGCGAGATCCAGGGAACTTAACTCTTCAGTTATTACGCTGGTTGTGTCGTCGGCATCCAGAATAAACCAGTAGTACTCATTAGGCCTTGATACCCCATTTGGCCCATCCCAGGATGTCCATATTAGGTTTGTAGTGTTAAAGCGGTATTCTCTTTCTTTCATGTAATAAGTGCTGTACTGGTATACCTTCGCGGATTCTTTATTAGTAATAAAAATTGTATCGTATATGTCAGTCTCCTGCTCATCCCACGGGGAGTTATGCAGACAGGAACTTGTGCTAACACTCCACTCAGTTGTAAAAGAGTTTACATAAACGCTATCTCTTTGTCCAGAGTTAAGCTCTTCGTACACCCACCAACTACCTTCCTTAAACAAATAACAATCCTTTACTGCTTGATTCAGAGGTCTTTCAACGTTTATTCTAGGACAGATACAGACTGGCTGGTCTTTCTCACAGCCAAAGAGCATGTGTATAATTACAAACCCGATTATGATTTTCACATTATTCATTCAGGAGTTTCATTTTGCATTGCACCTAACGGTCAGTATTAAGAACGTGCGTTTCCAAACATGACCGGCCTGCCGCTTTTATTCAGAGGTACTAAACGCTTTAACAGGTTCTGTATAACGTTAACTACCAACGTTACTGCTCCGCCTTTTGTTTGATTACCTACCAAGCGTCCAAAATAGCTACTTCAGTTCCACTAACGGACAAGGCAGGCCGAAGCAAGCAGCGTCAACCAAAGATAGTGAAAGACTCCGGATGCATCGGCGAAGACCTTACGAGTATGTTTTTAATACCGTGTTACAGCACGTTTACCCCGTCTTGTTTTTCACCAATCTACCCTTTAGTCTAGCTTCAAAGAAAGCATGAGCGGGAAATATTAAAGCAGCAATACCGGCATTGAACAAAAGTTTAATTCCCGGCGCACCACCAGACCACCCTTCTATGTAAGGGTCTGCCAATACTAACAAGAACTCAAAAAGAATAAGGAATGAGAAGAAGATAATTCCCTCTGCCATTCTTTCGCTTACGTTTACAAACCCAATAGAAAGCACGCCACCAAAGAGAACAAGAATAGCAATAAGGATTACTGAGTATTGGAGGTTATCCCGTCTGCTGGTTACTTCAGCTTCTAACCTTGTCGCTTCCTTCTCTTCCTGTTCTTTAACAAGCTGTGCTTTCTCAAACTCATACTTCGTCTGCTGGCGAATAGTCGCTTTCTGGGTTTCTTCATTTTTAATGCTGTCGCGCATTAGAATGTGAAGCTCATACATTTCCAGCGCCTCCTGGAACTGCCCCTGTTTTTTAGCCACCTTACTCAATAAACGGGAGTTAGCAGATATAAGACGAGGCGACCCAATTTCCCTGGCTATTTCCAGCCCTCGCATGCCGTAATTCAATGCATTGGTTACCCTCCCTAGCTCCAATTCAATACTCCCAATATTGTTCAAAGAAACAGCTATCCCTTTTTTATCCCCTATTTCTTCTCTTCTTTTCAAACTTTTATGCAAGAACTCCAGCGCCTTAGCACTGTCTCCTTGACTCTTATAGATCATCCCAATATTGTTTAAAGAGCCAGCTATTCCCCTTTTATTCCCTATATCTTCTTGAATCATCAAACTCTTATGATAGTACTCCAAAGCAAAAGGAATGTCCCCTTGATTTTTATAGATACCCCCAATATTGCTTAAAGAGCTAGCAATACCACTTTTATCCCCAATTTCTTCTTTTATTTTCAAACTCTTATGATAATACTTCAGGGCATTCACGGTGTCCCCTTGATATTCATAAGTACTGCCAATATTGTTTAAAGAGTTAGCTATTCCCATTTTATCGCCAATTTCCTCTCTTATCTTCAAACTCTTATGGTAATACTTCAGGGCATAAGGAATATCACCTAGGTCCTTGTGAATAACTCCTATGTTATTCAGTACGTTTGCTAAGCCATTTTTATCTCCTGTCGCTTCCAAATTTCTCAAAACCTTATGGTAATATTCCAGTGCTTTTGGGATATCGCCTCGATGATAATAAATAAATCCAATGCTGTTTAAAGAGTTAGCTAAGCCATTTTTATCCCCAATATTTTCAAATATCTTCAGACCTCGTAGAACAAAATCCAGAGACTCTTCAATTTTACCATGTCCAAAGTGTATATAACCAATGCTATTTAGGGTATTAGCCAATAATAACGAGTATTTAACCTTAAGGGCTGGAGGTGGGGTGGTAGCAAGATTTCTTTCGGCAACTTCTTGTGCATTTTGCCAGAGAATTAGTGCTGTATCTGGATTATTCAGGTGAACTCGCTCTCCCCAGCCCAAATAGGCATTGCAAACGGAGGTATCGTGCTTTGCTTCCTCAATTATAGACTTCAAAGAATCAATAGCACCCTTGTCTTGCGCATCAACCGCACAAGTCAAAAGAAACATTAATAGTGTTATAAAGTATTGTTTAACCACTATACTAAGATACTATTTCAGGTTAGAGCCTGAGTGTCACGCCCTCCCCAATGTGCTGTAACGTCAATTATAAGAGCAGTGCTGGCTTCACCATCACCGCCCCATAATTGCCTTTACATCCTTGAATATACATACATTTCCAATCATTTGTATCCTTAGCCAGCATTGCACCTTATATATTGTTATACAGTTCGTTGTTGGCAGGAACAAATTAACACCGTGCCTTTAAAATAGATCCAGGGAGGATTATCTTCACTCAAATCATCATCCTTTTCACACCCCAGCGGGTCAGCGCACATAAGGAGAAAAGTTTTCTTTAAACACTTGACATTGTCCTTAAAACCGGATAACTTTATTGATCAACAATCCTCCCTTCAAACAAGTCAAGTTTAAA
>NVRZ01000232.1 GCA_002401055.1 Bacteroidota bacterium | reverse complement strand
TTTTAATAAAAGGATATCTTGAAACGCACCAATAAATTTGACCGTTTTCTTAGGATTAAGTATTGCGCTGATAATGAGAAACTTAACCCACTACACAATTCTGTTCATGGAAGGAAGCAGCCTGAACAAAAAGATACAGTTATTTCAAATTCATGGATTCGTTCACAGGACATCTTAAGAAAAGCTTAAAGACATGTAATCCGATATAAACAACTATGTTTAGGAGGAGATTTTACAAATATGCCTTCCTATGTATCGAGGGCAGACCAAACGATTTGTTATTTCCAAATAATTGCGCCCATTGCTCAATTGAGATAGAAATGTTTAGCCTGTACACTAATTAACATTCATACGTTCCTATCTTCTTAGCATCCAGTAGATATCTACAAACTATCGTTCCTACTTTTGCCATTATATGTGGCGAATCGTCCTGCTCACTCTCGGTTTATCTTTTATTTCGGCTTCCTTACTGGATGAGCCGCGCACATTTACCTTTCCTATATTCGGAAAGGAACACGAGAGAGTAACAATTGTCGATTCAAAACTCAAAGATCGGGTTTACTACATCGTGAGCGGACACGGTGGGCCAGATCCAGGAGCTACTGGAACTGCAGGAGGCCGTACGGTTTGTGAGGATGAATACGCCTACGACGTTGCCTTGAGGCTTGCAAAGCGCATTCTTGCACACGATGCCATGGCATACATGATCACACGCGACCCAGACGATGGAATCCGATCAGAGAAATACCTTGATTGCGACAAAGACGATTACTGCTGGAAGGATAAAAAAATACCGGCAGGCCAAAGCGCAAGGCTGCAACAACGCTGTGATGCCGTAAACACTTTGTATCGTAAGCACCTGAATACAGCTATAAAATCACAAATCTTGATAATTCTCCATATAGACTCTCGAAGTACAAAAGAGAGAGTTGACATGTTCTTTTATCACGATAAAAAAAGCAAAACAGGAAAGGCCATTGCCAATCAGCTTCGCGAAACCATAAAAGTCAAGTATGATCGATACCAGAAGAATCGGGGCTATGAGGGCAAAGTAAGCTCTAGAAAGTTGCACGTGCTCAATAAATCTCTACCTGCAGCGGTTTATATCGAACTGGGAAACATTCGCAATATGAAAGATCAGAAACGCTTTATTGTAGAATCAAACCGACAGGCAGTTGCAGACTGGATTGCAGATGGATTGATAGCTTATGCCCGCGAAGACTAGAGAGATATCTCTTTCAATTTGTAAAATATTTCATCTTCCTTGTCTGCTATGTCAATCAAGATATCAGCCAAGGCATCATAGTTCTCTTCTTGGCTTTGCCTTCTTTTAAATATTCGTCCAGCCATAACTGCAAATTCGCGCCAGTGGTCTCCGGAAGCGGTTATCTCCTTGGATACATCCATCAACCATTCCTTATCGAGTATCGCAGCAGCCTCCTGTAGAAATGCGCCGAAAATAAATCGGAATCCCCCGCCGCCAGTTCCAATTTCCTCCTGCATTCGAATTACCTGACCCAGATTCAAACCAGCTCTCCTCTCCCCCATTTTTTCTGGCCATGTCCTTAATCTCTTTGACAAATACCTCACACCTTTAATACCCAGGCAGGGACCGGGAAATCTAGTCATGGCAAATACAGAGCCCTTAATTCCATTCACAATCGGTTTGCGAAAATCAACTTCCTTGGGAACGTTTGTTGGATAATACATTTTACCGCTGGGTGCTCCAATCCCTTTCGCATAACGAGCACGCTGAAGATCCACATAAGATATCTCCGTGGGATACTCCATTACAGGATCACTTATCAAATAGTTTCCATTCTGCTTTCCATAAACGATTATGTTGTGCGCATTAAAGTGAAATCGCAACGATTTTGGAAGGTATGGTAGGTAAAAAACGCTTGTTTGAAGTCCAACGGGTAGTCCTTCGTCAAGCATTTTATCTAAAGCTGACATGGATTTATCAGCATTCCGATATCGCTTAACCTTCATTTTGACACCGAGCCTCTTGTTTGCCCGACTAAATATCATTCCAGGGTAAACTCTGTAAGAAGTTAAAGGTAATTTATTGAGTAGCAGAAAGGGAACGTGACAAAAGAAAATGCCAGACCCAACACCGAACACCATGGCCTCACTAATATCCAGCCCATGAAATCGAAGTAAATTCGCCGTAACACCATTTTCGCAATGTGCCGATTGCATATGATCAAACCCCATGATCGCCTTATGCTGTTCGGCGCTCGCTACCTCTATCTCGCTATTCAATGCTCTTTAATTGTTTTACGGTAATGTTCAATACTCCTGCATATTTTTCCAATACAGAAGTTTTCAATTTTGCAAATACCTTGGGTTTCAAATGACGTTTTACCGTCCATTTAAAATAGCCCATATGCTGAGCCAATAAGCCAGGCTCCATCAGGTTGATCTCCATATGATATGCCAATGTACTCAATTCACCTGCCGCCACCCTCTTCTTGGTTACAGCAATTTCATCATCAATCAACTCCCAAGCTTGCTCAAGCGCAATATTTTTTGGCTCAAAACCAACACTTAGCTTTTGTGTATAATTACCGTCTTTGTCCACAGCATACTCCAGAAGCCTGTTCTTGCCTTCATAAAGTTTGTTCTTGTCTTCCTGTGTTACGTCCTCTTCCTTCATAACTTGAGGATTTCATTGTCCTTATCTATAAATATTTTCATCGTGCACTCAGCGGCTATTTTCCCATCATTTAACACTTTGCCAGATACAATTGTAATATCCAAGATTTCGTGCATCAACTCTATCTCAGTACTTATATGAGAATTAACCTTGGGTAAAAAATTAATCTCCAAGTCCTTTATCGCGCCGATATAACCAATCGGAACCTCATTACCTCCATTTTTAACATTACGAAAGTAATAGCTAGCACCTGCTGCAACGGTTTGCGCAATATTTTCAATTAAACCTGGCTCAGTAAAAACGCCATTCTCAGTAAAAATGTTCTTTTCAGTAATGAGTAACCCAGATATTGAATTTTTACGATCACAGCTAATCAAAGAATCGATCATTACAAAGGGAGGCCTTTGTGGTATGATATCTAGTATGGATTTCCCCTCGACTAACATAAGCATGCCAATAACGTAAATTTACGTGATTATATCAATTTTGGAAAGATGTAAATCAGCAAACAGTGAGCAGTGCGTAAGCATAGGTAAAGCGCGCACTCTCCGGAACCATTAACAATATTCGCTGGCCCTTTTTTAAATCCCCTGAATGGACGAGTTCTTCGAGCATCAAGTATATAGACGCGGACCCTACATTGCCTACTTTGTGCAGATTGGTAAACCACTTTTCAGAAGAAATAGAAATTCCCTCCACCGCCAATCCATCTTTTATCTGCTGCCGAAAGTATTCTGAAGAGATATGTGGTAAGAAGTGATCAATTGAATTAACGTCAAAATTCTTACTTACTGTAATGTCCTTTAACATTTGCACGCCTACGGCGGTAATGTTTTTGTCAAGCAGCTTCACATCCTGTTGCATACTGAACACTGATTCACTCAACCACTCGTCTGGTTCGTATGATTTCCAACCCTTTAATTCTCCATTTTCCAATTTGCCAGCTCCAGCGTACATACACGCATCAAGGTTATTGGCAAATGATAATATGTCGATCCAATCAATTCGCAAAGAAATATCGCCTCTTGGCTCTTTTTCAAGCAATGCCGCACCCGCCCCGTCAGATAACATCCATCTTAGAAATTCTTTCTCAAAAGCCACAATTGGCCTTTCGTTAAGTTCTTTTAGCTTTTCCGCTTCCTTATTAAAAAGCTTGGAAACCATCCATTGGGAAATAATTTCAGATCCCGAGCAAATTGAATTATTTGTTGAACCCGATTTAACTGATAAATACGCATACTTCATGGCGCTCATTCCTGAACAACATGAGCCGCTTGGTGAAATAACCTCAATCGGATTTCCTTTTAACGCCCCGTGAACCATTGAAGCATGCGAGGGCAATAATTGATCTGGAGAGGTAGTACCACAGGCAAGAAGCTCCATATCCTGCAGTGTAAAATCATCGTCAAAAATTCCTTTGATAGCTTCAGCCGTAATCTGCGTGTTGGAATGTGTCGCCTTACCATTCTTATCCAATGCATAGTAGCGATTGTTAATTCCGTTTCGTCTTAGCACCAAGGCCTTAGCACGTGACTCAGTATTATAAATTAATCCCAACCAACTCTCCATATCATCATTTGAGATGGGATCGTTAGGAAAGAACTTCGATAATCTGTTTATGTAAACTTCTCCTGCCAAAATATATTCCTTATCTGAGGATCATTGTTGAAATTAAGATGTCAAAACTACAGTTTTTTTAAAACACATTTTATCAATTGGAGATAAATCTATTTTCCTCATATTCAACATTTTCAAGATAGCTAATATCTGCTTTAATTGCAGCCAGCCGAAACACACTTGTTACATAGAAAATTATGGTAGTAAGCGGAGAAAGCAGAACAATTCCATTTAATAAATAGAGTGCAAAGAAATTTAATCTTGCTCTTCTATTTGGATCACCGGGCCCGCCTTTAACCAGAACAAACTTGGCCCAAAATGCGAATAATTTGTTAGCTGTCTTTTCCAAAGTAGTCAAGTTTGGTATAATATGAACAGCGTCAAGATTAAGAAGACTTGAATGTAAATTTTCTAAGTTTCCACTTAGCAGCGAGTTTTTTATCGCTTCTCCGAACTTAGGAGCCTCGCCAATATCTTTTTTGGAAACGCCAGAATTTCCCTTTTTTCCATATAGCATCCACCTCAGAATTGTATATACACTAACAAGATTATATGCCTTATCATAAAAAACAATGTTGCCCACTAAATTTGCACCCAGTGCCCTTAGTCTTCGTTTCATCTTTTCCTGCCCAGAAAGCCACATATTTCTACATCCGACGACCGTTACTACTGGCGTATTTTTAAACATCTCTTTCGCCCTCTCGGATTGCAGAAATGATGAAATAGGTATAGAAATTGACAAATACCAAGTTTGATAGGCTATAATTATCAAATCGTAGCTGGCTTTATCTGAAATTGTAGTTGGCGCCATTTCACATTTTATTTCCATAAAAGACTCTGGAAATGCATCAAAAAACTGTTTAGCATTCCATGGAAATGGATATGGCTTGGATGGCCGTACCTCCTCAAAATCCAATTGGATATGTAGATCACTTACCAGAGGTGATAAAACCGAATTAACAATTTCTGTAAGCTGACCAGTCTGAGAATAATACACTACCAAAACTCTCATTGGACTGCTACTTAATGCGGGTTTTGAGTGAATCAGCAATTCTTTGAATCCATTGCTCGTATTCCATCCCCTCCTCACCTTCAAGGTCGGTTTCTTTATCAATTGATAGCTGACAAGCCTCTTCGGCATTCATATTGCTCCAGGCCTGGATAACTTTGCTTGAACTTTCATTATCCGTCTTTGAAAAAACTCTGGCCCTACATGCAAGTGTAGCACCACAAACAAGGTACTTTTGGTGCTCTCCAGCTGCTTCATATATTAACTTCAGTTTCTCATTCGTGCACCCACCCACATATGTAACGGCAATTCCCAAGCCTTTCCATAAGTTTGAGTGGCGCC
>NVRZ01000231.1 GCA_002401055.1 Bacteroidota bacterium | reverse complement strand
AATAATAACCTTCCTTCAAGATTTTTTCGTGCACTTTTTTAGGAAGCCATTTCTTGGCTTCTGCAGAATTCAGTTGCTCTCTTATTTCACTCGCAGAGGCCTCCAGAAGCATTGAATCAATTAGATGAACGTTGGTATGGTCCTTTAGGCTTCCTCCATCTGATCCTTTTCGTGGATACACATAAAGTTGATAATTATCCAGAATATGTTGATAGTTTTTCCAACCTTCAAAATTTTGAAGATTATCAGTACCCATAATTATGCAGTATTCCTGATCTGGATACAAAGATTTCAAATGTTCCAGCGTATGCGCCGTATAGGATGGTGAGGGCAAACTCAATTCCACATCGCTGCAAGTGAGTTGTGGATTATCCTCTATTGCCAACGCCACCAATTCAAGTCGCAATGCAGTATCGAGTAAGCCATTTTCGGTTTTGAATGGATTTTGTGGCGATACTACGAAGCAAACATCTTTGATTACTGAGTTGGCAATGAAATACTCAGCGATCTGTAGATGGGCACTGTGAATAGGGTTAAATGAACCAAAAAATAATCCTGTCATTGTACTTGACTCTAAAGATCTAGAAAGCTTTTTACAATGGTTTCAGCCTTGGTGAAAGCTTCGTTACGATCGTCGTTCAATAAAATTTCATCGAAGCGGTTCGCATATTGCAACTCGCTGGCTGCCTTTTCAACTCTTTTATTGACACTGGTTTCTGATTCGGTTGATCGTTTAAGTAGGCGTGCTTTTAGGTGCTCAATAGAAGGAGGCATAACAAATACAGAGAGAGCCTGATTAGAATAGAAATCTTTTATATTCAATCCACCAACCACATCTACATCAAAAATTAGGTGCTTCCCTTTCGCTAGAGTTTTATCAACCTCCGATTTAAGAGTACCATAATATTGATCAGGGTAAACTTCTTCCCATTCTAGAAACTCTTCATTGTCAATTTTTTCTTTGAACGTATCAACACCAAGAAAATAGTAATCTATTGCATCCTGCTCCCCTGCACGCACATCGCGACTGCAAGCTGAGATCGAAAACTCCAAATTCAAATCCTGTTTAAGAAGATGATGGACGATGGTAGTTTTACCGGCACCTGATGGTGCCGAAAATATTATGAGTTTCCCCGACATACTGTCAATTGCTCTTAGAGCACATTAAATAGTTGTTCTTTGATTTTTTCCAGGTCATCTTTCAATTCTACAACGATCTGTTGTATGCTAACGTCATTGGCTTTCGCACCAATTGTGTTGATCTCCCTGCCCATTTCCTGAGCAATAAATCCTAGCTTCTTGCCATTAGAACTTTTTGATTTCATCGACTTTCTGAAATACTCGCAATGCGCTTTGAATCTCACCCTCTCTTCAGTTATGTCAATTTTTTCGAGGTAATAAATCATCTCTTGTTCAAAACGATTATGATCAACGGCCATTGGAGGCTTCAAATCAGATATTTTTTGCTTCAGCTTCTCTGATATTCTCTTGCTTCTTGCCTTTTCCTTTTGCTCAACTTTTTTAAGTAGTCTTTCTAATGAGTCCATTCGCTTTAGCAAATCCTTTTCCATCGCTTTCCCTTCATTAATCCGGAAATCAATCAATCTTTTTGTGGCCTCTTTTACCGACTTCAATATTTTACCCCATTCTGCTGGATCCACAACAATATTTTCACTTTGCATGGAAGCTGGCATTTTAAGTAGGATGCTCATTATATCAGGAGGAGTCTGTAATTTAAGCTCTTTGGACAAAGATGTAATTTCTTTCATATAAGCCTTTATAGCTGACTTATTAAAGTGAGCATTATGATTAGAAGCCAGCGAGGACGTTGTTAACCCGAAGTCAATTTTCCCTCTCCCTAGACTGTTTGCCAGGTACCCTCTAATTTCTGCTTCTCGCATTTTCATGATAAAAGGAACCCGCAGACTCAGGTCTAAATTTTTACTGTTCAGCGATTTTATTTCAATCGTGTACGAGAGAGATTTTGTTTTTACTGTGCTTTGACCAAAACCGGTCATGGAAAGAATCATCAGATACCAATTTAAAATTTAGCAAAAATAGGAAATATGCAGTTTATCCTCTATCGGGAATTTATGATTTGCCAGAAATTGTTGCATTATGTTTTGAATTTGTGCCAGTACTTACCAGCGCAACTCCAGCAAATATCAATGCAGCAGCAACGATTTTCTCCATAGATAAAACGTCTTTTGCGAACATCAATGCGACAATACTGGCTAACAATGGTTGGAGATAAATGTAGTAACTAACCACTGTAGGGCTGAGCACTTTAAGAGCGTGAATATTCAATAGATAGGCAGCGAATGTTGTGAAGATTACCACGAATGACATTGCCAATACAATAGGCATTGGCAAGGTAGTCCATCTCACTTGAGTAAGTTCGCTAAATCCGAATGGTAAAACGTAAAGTAGCCCAAAGCCAAACACCCACATTATCACAGTCAGTGGATTGTATTTGTTCATAAGCGGCTTTACAATTACCAGGTATATTCCGTAGGAAGCGGCGTTTAAAAAGATCCATAAATCACCAATAGATGATTCCAAAGAGAAAGATGAAGTTGAATTGTATGTAATCAGAAGAACTGCCCCTCCTATACCCAATATAATTCCTAAGGTTCTTTTTAATGTGATGACTTCTCTTATGAGAAATGAGGCAAAGAGAAGTACCATCACCGGATTAATGGTCATTATAATCGCCGCGTTGATTGGGTTGGTAATACTCAACCCCTTAAAAAACAATAACTGGTTTACCGCGACTCCGAACAATCCACATGTAGCCAATCGCAACATGTCGATTTTGTCAACAGACTCTTTGACCATGAGTCGATGAAATATAACGAACAGTAAGAGTGCGCCCGACACACGCAGCAATATAAATCCTGAGGGTAAAATATACTCAGGCATTGCCTCTTTCGCTATGGTATAGTTCGCACCATAAATGAGATTTGTGATGAGAAGGGCTATATGTGCTTTAATGTTTCTGTTCAAATCAGTGTCTCCATTATTATGAATCCGTAAATAAACGCTCTATATTTAATTTTGTTCAGATAAAATAATAAAATAATTTCACAGGCGATTATAGTTTAACGAATTTACATGAACGCAACAGACATATTAAAAACGCTTAGGCCTAGTCGAATTATTTACCCCGTTCTTATTGGGGTAGGCGTTGCTGGGTATCTATTGTTCAGGGGATTTGATGTCTCCGCTTTCGCATCCATAAACTGGACCTGGCACGCAGGAATGTGGTGTTTGATTGCACTGATGATGATGGTTGTCAGGGATCTTGCTTACATGTATCGCATCAGAGTGCTTACGGATAATCAGATTAGTTGGAGGAGAAGCTTCGATGTTATTATGTTGTGGGAGTTCGCATCGGCAATAACGCCAACAATTGTTGGAGGATCTGCAGTTGCAATATTCATTATTCATAAGGAGATAGGAAATCTTGGAAAGAGTACTGCCATAGTGATGGTGTCAGCACTGCTTGACGAGCTGTTTTATGTAATAATGGTGCCTATTCTATACTTTTATGTGGGAAGTGAACAGATCCTATCAATAGCTCAAAGCGGTTCCGTGGAGGAAATGACCTTTGGCTACGGATTGTTTTATGTTTTCGTATTTGGCTACTTCTTCATACTCACATATAGCATTATAATTCTCTACGCATTGTTTTACAATCCCCGGGTAATAAAGTGGGTTTTTATCAAAGTATTTTCTTTCCCCTACCTCAGAAAGTGGCGACAAGACGCTTCGAATGCAGGGGATGATCTGATCATTGGCTCAAAAGAGATTAAAGGGAAATCAAAAGATTTTTGGTTTAAAGCAGGTGGCGCCACTTTCTTAAGCTGGACTGCCCGGTTTTGGGTGGTAAATTTTTTAATCATCATTCCACTCACTGGCGGCCTTGGTTTTGCGGATCACATGTTGATTTATGCTAGACAACTTGTAATGTGGGTAATTATGTTAATCAGTCCTACTCCTGGAGGAAGCGGCCTGGCGGAAATTGTGTTTACGGTGTTTCTGAGCGACAAAATCCCAACAGGATTAGGATCGTCTATGGCGCTATTGTGGCGGCTAATTAGTTATTATCCTTATCTGTTTATTGGCGCAATCATTTTACCCGCCTGGATCAAAAGGGTTTTCGCTAAAAACCCTACTGAATAAGCGAAGGTGCGCACATAAATAATTGATACATTTGTTTAGATAAATTTAGGCGATGAAATTTGGTACAAAAACCATACATGAAGGGTTAAATGTAGACCTACCAACAGGGGCAATTATCCCCCCTATCTATCAGACATCTACATATATTCAGAAAACGCCAGGGGAACATCATGGATTCGAATATTCGAGAACCCAAAACCCTACCCGTACAGCACTGGAAATAAACATTGCTGCTCTGGAAAATGCAAAATTTGGAATGTGTTTTGCAAGTGGAATGGCAGCAATAGATACCGTCTGTAAATTACTGAGCCCAGGTGATGAAGTCATTGCCAACAATGATCTTTACGGAGGCACCTATCGAATTTTTACCAAAATATACGCTAGTTATGGAATAAAATTCCATTTCGTGGATATGGAGGATGCCGCAACTGTTCAGGAGATGGTCAATGATAAAACTAAATTGATTTGGATAGAGACGCCGACCAATCCGATGATGAAGATTATAGACATTGAAGCGATAGCAGAGATATGCAAGAAGAGTAGCATTTTGTTGGGTGTTGACAATACTTTTGCGACTCCTTATCTGCAAAGACCTATGGATTTAGGTGCGGATATCGTAATGCATTCAGTTACAAAATACCTTTCCGGGCATTCTGACGTGGTAATGGGAGCATTGGTTTGTAATGATGAGAATTTGGCAGAGAGGTTGGCATTTATTCAAAACACTTGCGGTGGAATATGCGGTCCACAAGATTGTTTTTTAGTACTGCGCGGCTTAAAGACACTTCACATTAGGATGCAGCGCCATACCGAGAATGCAAAGATTGTAGCCGAGTATTTGAGCTCACATCCCAAAGTGGATAGCGTGTATTGGCCGGGAAAGCAGGATCATCCAAATCATGATATTGCTAAAAAGCAAATGGATGGTTTTGGGGGAATGATTTCATTTGTATTAAAGGAAGACGCTATTGATGCGGCAATTGAAGTAATTTCAAAAACAAAAATATTTAAACTGGCAGAGTCACTTGGTGGGGTTGAGTCACTCGTTGGGCATCCAGCGAGCATGACGCATGCATCCGTACCACAAGAGGAGAGAGTAAAGTCTGGGCTGGTGGATACACTGATTAGGTTGAGTGTGGGGATCGAAGATTCAGATGACTTGATTGACGACCTAAAGCAGGCTCTTGGCTAACGTATAATAGATTAGAAAAACATGGCACAACAACGTTTTACAGTAATTGGATTAGGTTTATTTGGTACTGAGATAGCTAAAACCCTTGCCAAACGCGGATCTGAGGTATTGGCGATAGACGTTAATGATGAAAAAACAAAGAATATTCAGGATGATGTGGCATATGCTGTAAGTCTGGATGCCACGGATATAAAAGCACTACAAGCGCAGAATATTAATAACTCTGATGCAGTAGTTGTAGCGATTGGAGAAAATTTTGAATCTTTACTTCTGTGTACGGTACACCTTCTTGACTTGAAAGTTAAGCGAATAATA
>NVRZ01000230.1 GCA_002401055.1 Bacteroidota bacterium | reverse complement strand
TTTAGAAATATTAGAAAAAGCAGGTTTAATTATTAAAAAGGAAGATAAAACAAATCCCAACAGACAACTTTTCATAACTAAGGAAGTTTTGTTTTTGGCGCGTCTTTTCGCGGGGCTACGTAACCGTCCTCGCCCTCCGGTATATCAAATATTTCATCATATTGTCCAATTCTATGACCACCGCCACTTTGTAAAGTCTTTTTATCATCTTGCAACTCGTAATGCTCATCAACTCCGATTATTCGAGATTGATGTGCAATGACATCCCAGTCACTTCCGTATTGAGCAGTTCTATCTGCATTCGTTGCTGGAATATCCTCAGCCTGTTTAGAAGAAATCCTATATTCCACTTCAATTGTGTATCCTGCAGCTGACATTACATTTGAGATTCCGGCGGCTCTGGCATCACCTTGACTATGAGAAATTATTTTTATTGTCTCAGTGGGAATTCCATTTTCATCTACTTCAATGCTTATTTCTCCGGATTTTATCTTCTTTAACATCGCGCGACCTTCTTTTACTCCTGCATCGTATCTTTCTTGAGCACTTGACCATGCCGTTCGAGTACCCCCATCACTGTAGTATCTATTATCGTCGTTCATTCTCTTCGTAAACTTGTTATCCAATCCACCCCAATATTTTCTTTTTCCTAAGCCAGTCAATACTCCTGTCTGTCCAATACCGATAACACCAATAAATCCTCCGTGGTAACCATTTACAAAAATCACTAATCTACCATCAGGGTCAACCGCTTGCAAAGGTGTATTCAATACAAAGGCATACGGAGCAGAAAATGTATACTTCTGGGCCAGAGGATCTATTGTCAACCACCTACCAACTCTTGGATCATATATCCTCGCTCCAAAATCATAACTCATTCCAGTGCCTTTTATCTCTTTATCATTTTCCATCCCATTAAACCCAAAACGATACTCATTTAGCCCTTTACCCAACATCTGCATCCCAAACGGATAATAATCACTCACACTTGCCACATCTGCCAGGTAGTAATCAGTAATTGAATCATTATCTAAGTCAAAGCCGTGACGCTTATCAGAAATAACAACATGTATATTACCCAAGTGGTTTTTTAACTCATAACGCTTGTCGCCGCGTAAGTAAGAATAGGATAGGGTGTCAAGTGCTCCTATGCTATCGTTGTTTTTGCGCATCTCTAGTCTTCGACCTGGTTTGTATATTCCAATGCGATCAGAGCCGTAAATTGGTACCTCCAATAGCCGGACTGTAAAGAGGCGATGCCAGTCTTCTGTACCTTGGCTTATTTGTTCAGCCTCGGGCATGAACATTGAATCTTCCTTTGCCCAGTCTGGTATGCTGTTAATTTTTGAACCAAAACTGGCTCTTGTGCGTGGGGTGCTGGTTACGTGTGAATAGATGGCCATTAGGTTATTATCAGCGCCATATACATACCAAATTAATGAATCCGGGCCGCTCGAAGCCGAAGCGTCCAGCTCTTTTATTACTCTGTTGCCCATGGCATCATAATAAAATGAAATGTCTGGGGCTCCTGTGTTTGTAGTACGCTCAACACGATTCAATTTACCAAGATGATTCCAGTTCATTGCTATCGCCTCTTTTCTATCCGCTATCAGGTTTCCAGAAAGATCATATTCGTAGTTTCCTGAATCCTGATCATCCAGGTCATTGCGGTAGTTACTCGCAGCAACCGCATCATCCACATATGCGAGCTGATTCGTGCTTGTGATATAACTATAGCTTAAGCTGTCCATTTCAAGTACAGAATCCTGTAAACCATTTCTCGTCAGGCCAAGAATATTGCCGTTGAGGTCGTAAGTGTAGCTGGTGGCGTAGTCTTGCGTAAGCATATTGTTGTTTTGCCAGGAGGTTGAGCTGCTGTCAAAATTATTAAAAATTTGAGACGATCTAAGCCTGTTCAATACATCGTATTTATATGCAGAGCTGTACAACTCCTTGTTTTTGGTTGAACTTGTTGTGTACCTGATGTTACCATTATACAACCCATAAGCTGTAGTATCCAGATTGCTACCCTGAACATTGGTGAGAAAGTCATTGTAGCTGTTAATGGCTGAGTAATCTCCGTCAAAATATCCTAGCGAATAGGAAAATGCATCTCTTCCAACAAATTCATTTGGGTTCCCGGGAAGTGACAGGTTGCCATCATAGCCAATGTCGAGCATCTCATTGTTGTTTCCTCCGTTGATGGCCCTCAACCAGCCTTGAGCGGTATAGGCATAATCCACACCTTGGATTCGCAAATCCCCCAAGAGCTTGCGCGCCAGTGGCCCGTGTTTGTAATAGTTATACTCTGCATCCGATTCCCATTCAATACCATCCGTGCTCGTAAGTACATTAGCAATCCTGTTATCCGGATCGTACAAAAATCGGTGTTCAAAATGGTCATCTTCACCTTTTTGATATTCAACCTTTAAAACATTTCCGCTTAGCAAGTCATAGGTATAGTCAATCCACTTAAATCTGTGCGGTTCTGGAATCATGCTGTTTTCCTGAACAACTGTCTTGACATTGCCATGAATATCATAGCTGTAGTGTGTGCTAAACTCAGCTCCGAATCTATCATCATAGAATACCGTGGTAGATATTCTATTCCTGAGGTTTTCCTGTATGAATCCATCAATTAGAGTAAAGGTTGAATCGTAATGAGTCAGCGTCTGAGATTTTTTAGTGCCGGCAGTAATCCATTGGGAAAATGATGTGCTGTCCGAGGCTACCGCGACCGACATTTGGTTAGAATTCGATATTTCACCTGATTCAATTATTCTTCCCAGCGCGTCATATAAAAGGTAGTTGTATGAGCTCGTTGGTGCCTGGTTTGCTCTCTGGCTGACCACAACCCTGCCAAGCTTGTCGTACCAGCTCTTAGAAATATTGGCATCTGGCGTAATTACTTTTACCTGATTATTTAGGGAGTTAAATGCGTACCTGCTACCCATTGTATGCTGAGGATACACAGGAGTGTTGTTTATAGGGTTCTCCCTGTGAAGTCCAACACCGCTTAAAAGCGCACTGTCCTTTAAGGGATTTACACCTTCAGGAGGTACCGTTCTTTGGAGGTTGCCTGCTCGATCATAGTAGTATAGCGTGTAGTAGCCTTCATAGATTATATAATACATAGAGAATGTTTCATTTAAATTATCACCCACAAACTTCTTGTGATCAGCGATCAAACTTTCCTTTAAGAAATCTAAGTACTGTTGATGCAGAATAAGTGCGTTTGTAATTGCAATGGCGGTGATTTCTTCTTCGCAGGAAGAGTCCGGAGGGGCGGCTGGAAATAATCCGTGATTGCAAACCAATGCTGAGTCAATATTGCAATTTGCTAATGAAGAATCCATAAAGCTCATGTATTCTGTGAAGAAGAGATTCAGGTCCAGCTTGTCGTTTAAATAGTTTTGAATGGGTATAGCGCCGTAAAAGCTGATTGAATCATTCGGAAGTTCACTCAAGTAGTCCTGAAGTTTCTGCTCAATTACATCACATGTTACACATCCATAGCAACGCAGTTCATTTGGAATTTGAAAAGAGTAGAGTGGGGCATCGCCGCAAAGTCGGTTTGAATCTACGGTTTCATTGCAAATACACAGTAGATTCCTCACTGCCGTAACTGACATTTCAGTTTCGTATTCTGAATTGATTTGAGCTGTAAAGCCAGTATAGTTTTCCTTATCAGTAAAAGCATCATAAGCAGCTATCACATTGTCGCAGGCACATGAGTCAATTTGCCCACTAACTTTGTTATACATCTTGTGCGCGTACAGCTTTGGCATACCAATAGTATAGGGGTTGCAGCTCGTAGTGCCAGACAGAATTTGGTGAAAAGAAGAGTCTCCGGCATTTGTGGTTAGGCCCTGAGGCAAAGAGCTGCTTCCTGCCGGATGTGCTGGATCGCATCCCAATTCGCATACCATTATCATACGCTCAATCACATTGTTGAGCACATTGACGTCTGATATGCAAGCAGCAAGCTTAGGCTTCCAGAATAAAGCATATCCCTCACAGGTTGTGGAGCATTCTTCTTCAAATATCTCTAGGATTGTGTCGCAGCTGTAAGCGTCTGAGTCTTGGAGCATATCATATGGGTTTTGAAAAAGGCACCTTTCAGTTGCAGGAACTCCAGACCATCCTGAACCAGCGTATGCCCCCACGCATGCTTCGAGCATAGTGACAAGTTGAATGTCGGTAAGATTTGTGTTGTATAAAGTGTCAAAATATTGAGTAAATCCAGCCAAATCATCAGGATCATCAAAATCGTCATAGGCATTTAAAACAGTTGAGCAATAGCACGTATCTGGAGGATGTGCAAAGGGCCACAAACCAACACCATGCACAAGCGAAGTATAGTCTTCTGCTATATTGTGAGATATGCTTAGTAAGCCGTCCTTCCCTGTGTTAACATAAAAACATGCCGTGTCTGATTTATAGAGGCTGTCATACACTGTCAAAACCACCGTGCCTGGAGCTGGGGAAATTAGATTTACAAAGTCGGTGGTAAGGGAAATGGTAGAACCCTGCGTATTGTTCAGGTCGGTTGGGTTTGAATCAGGAGGTGTATTAGGATCTTCTTCGTTGGGCTCGGTTTGGCTATTTGTAATAGATTGAGCAAATGCCTCATCGTAGCAGTCATTAAAGCAGTTTCGGTTTTGCTGCCACTCAGATTGAATTCTCAAGAGGAGTTTTTGTCGGAGTGACAGGTAAAATGATCTGAACATAGTCCATTGCTCATCCAGTGTTGCTTTGTTCAGTAGCAATGTATCACCAAAAGGCAAGGTATCACAGGGTGAGTCGCACACGGAGCATCCAGACCCAATGGCTACTAGTTCCCAAAGTGAAACTCCCGTATTGTTGTAGTTAGATATCCATGCTATCATGGTATCGATATAAGTAAATCCTAGCCCGTTGCTTGTGAACAGCGGATCGACATATTGAGATGTCCCGATAGTCGAGGGGATTAAGGAGGTATCGTTTAATCCAAGAGGGCTCATCCAACCTTCTGTCAGGGCTTCGTAGAAACTTGACGTTGCCAGCATCATGAATTGCTCCTTCTCTGCTTCTTCCTGTTCTTTGCACCATTGATAAAAGCAGTATTCAGGGTGGTGCTCTACCAAGGATTTTGCCCATGAATCCTTCCAGTTTGCCAGGAAGTCATTCAGACTTGGTAAGTTTTGAGGTAGGTACTCACTTCCGTTTTGGAGAGTAATTGTATCTAATGCTCCATACTCATCCAGGTAAGGAGTGAACGGTTGTTGCCATTTAGAATTTACTATGCTTGCATGATATCCACCTGGCATAACATCCATTAGCATCATGCTCATGTAACCAGAGCAGGATGAAGGTGTGTCACAAAGGGCAGCACATATTCCAGCCATTTCTTCCCATTCTTCTGTTGTGCCACCATACAGCAAAAAACTGTCTTGTTCTCCCAATGCAGCTAAGCAAGTAGAACAGTCAATAAAGCAATCTATATCGACTGAATCGATGAAACTGTCAACCGGTAGACCACAGTTTTCAATGTAGATTTCTGCATACTGTTGAAAATAGGATTCGTCAATGGTCAATACTTTGGAGACTGTATATTGGCCCGTATCAAGAAAAACGGAAAAGCTTATGGACGTATCGATCGGGTGATTGCATACATCGTTTACCGTGCTATCTCCCAAGGTAATGGTTATTGTCCCTCCTGGAAGCATTTCATTGCCCTCAGCATCTTTCACACTTATGCTTAGTTCGCATAGGTATTCAAAGC
>NVRZ01000229.1 GCA_002401055.1 Bacteroidota bacterium | reverse complement strand
CACATTTTCAGCGTCAACTTTCATTAACGTAGCAGGCTGTACCACTATTACTGGAACAACCACTTCTGTAGATGAATCATCTGCGGGCGCAAATGATGGCAGCGCTACGGTAACTCCTACAACTGGAACCGCACCATATACTTATAGTTGGAATTCGAATCCCGTACAAACAAATGCAATGGCGACCGGGTTAGCCGGAGGAAATTATGAGGTGATCATTGCTGATGCGAATAGTTGCGGCGGAATTGTGCTGGTAACAGTTGGGACATTGGTTGGAATTAATACTGTTGTGAAAAACGTTGATTTTAAGCTATATCCCAACCCAGCAAACAGCAGCGTTTTCTACATCGAATCTGGCGATCCTATTTCAGAGATTGAAGTATACAACATTACCGGTCAACTACTTTATGGAGTTAAAGGCGCAGTGCCTTTACAAACCATTCAGATTGATCTTAAAAATGCCAGTACCGGTATTTATCTTGTTAGGGTAAGATTCGAAAACGATCAGGTTGAGACCAGGAAATTGGTGATAGAGTAATTACTGACAGTTCTTCTTAACTACTTCGCGAGCCTGCTTATTTCCCTTCTCTGCGGCGGCATTGAACATAGCACAAACAAGAGCGTGATTTTCCTTGTTGTAGCCTTCTACGTCAGCGCTTTCTTTGAAGAAATCGGTGTAAATATCTACCAAGAGCTTATAAACTTCTGATATCGGAATCTTGGATTCAGAGGCATCGTGATATCTAATGCAGTAGTCCATCCGATCAAAGACGTCTTGTATTTCAACCTGGCCAGTTTTGAACTGAATATAGTAGCGTAGAAATATATAGTCTGCCTTATTTATCTCTATCCTATAATTCGCAAAAAAGTCGTTAAAAAATTTAACCTTCTTTTCATCCGGGTCCAATGGATTTGAGGGTACCTCCGGAACGAGCGGTGCGATGAGATCCATAATCTTCAGAACTTGCTTGGCCTTTCCCTCGCCGTAGAAAAACAACATTGCCGGATAGTAATAGTAGTTGGGGTTATTGCTACCATTTGCCTTGGCTACATCTGCGCATTTGTAAAAGTGCTTTGCCGATTGGCTATAGTCCTTCATCATAAAGTACTTTTTACCAAGTTTGTAATAATACTTTTCATCATTCTGTGCCAAGCCTTTTGATCCTGAAAAAATCAGAATCGAGAGCAATGCCAATGAGAAGGCTCGTGAAGAAAACAATGTAATCCCCTTGTGTATTTTATGCGACATCCATTCAGTAGTTTAGAGGTAAAACCTCTTTAATTAATTTTAAATCTCTGAAACAAATTTAAAAGCATTTTCCTGAATATTCTTGAAATGCTCAACTGGCTCTGTCCATGATGCTGAACCTGCCTTGTCATTCAGGGTTCCAATCCGCTCATTCTCCAGATCATAAATGACCATATCTTCTAAATTCTCCAGAGCAGGATAATAGAAGTGTGCAGTAACCAGTTCCTCTTCGCCGCTTGGATTGAGTATTTTGTGCAGGATTCCATCTGGCTCAGGCATTATCCCTCCCCTAACTGATTTCATGCTTTGGGACTCACGAATTACACCTTCGTTGAATAAGTATTCAACATTTTCACATGTTCCTTTCAATACAGCAACATACCCCCAAAATCCATTGTGGTGGTGAACTGCACTTGATACATTTGGTGGCCAATGAATTAAAAGTACCTCAATCGGATTCATTGTAAGGATGCTACGCGAATATGTATCTGAACCGGACAGTTCAGGAAGAAACTCCTTATAATTTACCAGGGAAAAGTCTATGTCCTTCAGCAACTTCCCTAGCTCCTCATAATCCAATGGGCCACGATCTTCCAATTTTTTCAGTATTTCCTTCATGTAAATAAGTCTTCCTTCAGTTACAGGTATAAATATATCACTAATTTCGGGTCGCCAATAAAGCTTGCATGACAACAGATAAAATTACATCAGGATTAGAACTTCCTATTATGGAATCCTACTTTACTATTCAGGGTGAGGGATATCATAGCGGTAAACCTGCCTTCTTTATCAGAACGGGAGGATGCGATGTAGGGTGTCACTGGTGCGACACAAAGGATTCATGGCCAATTGAAGGACATCCTGTTCTCAGTATTGAGAAAATTGTGGAAGCCACATTGCAATCAGGCGCAGAAAGCGCGGTGATTACGGGTGGTGAACCTGTAATGTATAACCTGGCCCCGCTTACAGAACTGTTCTTGAGTAAAAACATTAAAGTTCACATCGAAACTTCTGGGGCATATGAGCTCACAGGGTTTTGGGATTGGATTTGTCTCTCCCCTAAAAAAACAGTACCACCTCATGATGGAATTCATGAAAGAGCGAATGAATTGAAAATAATCGTCCACAACAACGATGATTTTGAATGGGCAGAAGAGCACGCCAAAAAAGTGGGCAAAGCGTGCAAGTTGTTCCTACAACCTGAGTGGGGAGTAGCAGAGGAGATGATTCCAAAGATCATCGACTACATCAAGGCTAACCAGGAATGGGCTATTTCTTTGCAGTCTCATAAGTACTTGGGGATACCTTAACTCCCTGTTTATTTGCTTTCCGACCTCTGGCACGGCTTCGCCTAAGGTCGCAGGGCATAGAACCTTCACCGCTTTACTAATCTACCTTTGAGTTTCGTCTCAAAAAGTGAATGAAGCGGAAAAATCAATGCTGCAATTCCAGCATTAAACAGGAGTTTAAATCC
This sequence comes from Bacteroidota bacterium, assembly GCA_002401055.1. GTDB lineage: Bacteria > Bacteroidota > Bacteroidia > NORP154 > NORP154 > NORP154. Next base: position 3,079 of record NVRZ01000229.1, on the reverse strand, counting down.
TGGCGCTCCACCCGACCAGTTTTCAATATAAGGATCGGCTAAGACAAGTAAGAATTCGAAGAAGATCAGGAAGGAAAAGAATATTAGGCCTTCTAAAAGCCTTACAGAGACGTTGACCCGGGTTAGTGTTAATATCAAGCCAAAAACTATGACAATAACCATGACGATAACAGAATACTGTAAGTTGTCACGCCGAGATGTCTTTTCAGATTCTATCCGCTCAAACTCCCGTTCCTTTTGCTCTTTAACCAATTGTGCTTTTTCAAATTCATACTTAGTTTGCTGGCGAATCGTAGCTTTTTGGGTTTTTTCATTGTTAATGCTGTCGCGCATTTGAATGTGTAGCTCATACATTTTCAAAGCATCATCATAATCACCTTGTAATTTGGCCACTTTGTATAGTAAATCAGCGTTTGATGATATGAGAGCAGGAGCCCCTAGCTCACGCGCAACAAGCAGCCCTCGGTTGCCATTAATTCTGGCTATCCTCAATTCACCTAGATTTATTTGAATATGCCCCAAGTGATTCAAGGCATTAGCAATACCTGCCTTATGGCCAATTTCTTCATATATATCTAAACTTTTTTGGAAGTAATCCACAGCTTTTATGGTATCATTCAGCATTTCATATACAAAACCTACATTAATTAGTGCAGTGGCTATGTTCGCTTTATTTCCCGTCTCTTCATACATAATCAAACTTTCATGGTAATATTCCAAGGCTTTATGGATGTTGCCCTGAACCTTATAATTAACACCAATATTGTTCAGCGTACCGGCCATACCGGCTTTACTGCCTGCTTCCTCATATAATTTTAAACTCTTAAAATAGTAATCCAGGGCCGTGGCTATTTCCCCTTGATCTTCATAGATAAACCCCAGGTTATTAAAAGAGGTCGCGATGTCCTCCTTATCGCCAATTTCTTCCTCAATTTTCAAACTTCTATGAAAGTATTCCAACGCATTTGGGATGTTACCTTGCTGATTATATATAGCCCCAATATTATTGAGTGAGGTGGCTACACCTTTTCTGGCCTCCTTCGCAATTTGAGGATCAGTTGAATTACTGATTTCACCCCTTTGCTTCAAGCTCTTGAAAAAATATTCAAGTCCTTTTTCAATTTTGCCGTGGGCATAGTGAATGCACGCCACGTTATTTTGTGCATCTGCCACCAGTAATAAATATTTTATTTTTAATGATTCCGTTTCATTATTGTCAACATTCCTCAAGGCGATATCTTCTGCTTTTAGCCAAAGAATCAGAGCAGTGTCGGGATTATTTAGATAAACTTGTTCGCCCCAAGCCATATACGCATTACAAACCAATGTATCATGTTTGGCATTTTGTATTACGATTTTAACTGAATCAATGACCCGCTGATCCTGTGCGTAAGATGAAGTGCTAACCAGCATTATCATTGCAAGGAGAGAGCACAGTGAATGACGACACAATCTCTCATTTATTCGTGAGATTGCTTCTGCCCTCCTTTCAGCTGAGCATCGCAATGACTGTTTGGTTGCCGTGGTCATTAAGCTAAGATAGATCTTTACTTATGAAGACTACACTGATGTGCCGAGAATAGTTGGAAAATCAGTCCAAACTATAAATCACCAAGCCGCTTCTCATTTTTGGTTCGACCCAAGTACTCTTTGGAGGCATAATCTCTTTGTTGTCCGCCACGGCTATCAATTGATCTACCGTTGCTGGAAAGAGCGTAAAGGCAACTTTCATATCGCCATCATCAACAGACTGTTGAACTCGTTTTACTATATCGCTGCCAACTCCTCCTACAAAAGAAATCCTATCTGATTTTCTAGAGCTTAAATCTGTGATATTTAGAATTGGAGACAACAAATATTGAGAAAGGATTTTGGTGTCTAATGAACCAATTGCAGTGCTACTGTCGATTACCGACTTATCCACAGTTAGCTTGTACCATTTTTCTTCAACGTACATTCCGAAAATGTGTTGTTCATCTGGTACAACTGCACTCTTGCCACACTCTTCAACTTCAAATTTCTCCTCTACCCTCTTTAAAAATTCAGCAATTGACAGGCCATTTAAATCCTTAACTAACCTGTTATATTCATAAATCTTAAGTTGATTAAAGGGAATGTAAATGCTCATGAAGTAGTTGAACCCTGCGTCTGAATGTGATGATGTGGTTTCACTTCGCATTACCTTTCCCAGCAAAGCAGACGACGCAGATCTATGATGTCCGTCAGCAATGTATATATCACCAATAGCTTCAAATCTTTTGGATATAGCTGCCACTGCAACATCATCACTGACTTTCCACAGCTTATGTCGGGTATTGTCGGTAGTAGAAAAATCAAAGTGAGGCTCCTTTTCAATAACCCCAGCAATCAATTCTTCCAACTGTTCATCAGATTCATAGGTAAGGCAAACTGGCTCTGCGTTCATATTTACCACTTTTAAGTAATCCTTTAGCTTTTCCTCTCTATGGCCTAGCGTTTGTTCGTGAACTTTTATAACCCCGTCGAAGTAGTCGTCTATCGCAGCACACCCAATAATACCAGTGTACACATTCCCATAACTTTCTTGCTGGTAAATATAAAATGAGTTCTTCTCGTCGCTTTCGAAGAAGTCTTTTTTAAGAAACTCCTCATACTTGGCCTTTACTTTCTTCAGGTAATCAGGAGATGTGCTCTTTATATTCTTCTTAGAAATAAAATCCGGCTTAATGATGTGTAAAAAAGAAAATGGATTGTATTTCAGCTTATCATCCAATGTGTGCCGATCATAAGTATCAAATGACCGCGAGGTAACCAGATGTACCTTGTCCCGGGAGGGAAGAATTCCTTTAAATGGTCTGACAATGGCCATATGAGGCTATTTAAAAAATGCAGTGATCTTTTCCGCCAACTCAAGTCCAATTCTATCCTGAGCTTCCAAAGTTGCTGCTCCTATGTGTGGAGTCAATGAAATTTGATCTTGCATAAGAACTCTGATATCAGGTTTTGGTTCATTTTCGAAGACATCTAACCCAGCAAAAGCAACTTTGCCTTTTTCAATTTCCTTTAAGAGGTCAGACTCCTTTACCACCCCACCTCTTGA
>NVRZ01000228.1 GCA_002401055.1 Bacteroidota bacterium | reverse complement strand
ATAAAATTGAAAAAAAGGTAGATGCTCTAGGGGTTACGGGGCAGCCCTTACATGGGATTATTTAATCCTTAAACTGATCATGAAAGGCAGACGAATTTTACCCCTCATATCTTAATCGGATCCAGTATTTCCAATTTTTTTCGATGGCTTATCCTGGTGAATTTTAGTATTAAGTGGCAAGCAATTATCCGATTGCTTATATCCTTTTTGATTTTGGTGTTGCTCACTCCCTTAAGGCTAGTCGAAGCATTATTGTACTTTTTTGAAAAAAAAGAGGAGGTTAAACAGCCAATTTTTATTGTGGGACACCCAAGAAGCGGAACAACTTTTTTTCATGACTCATTGAATGAATTAGAGGGTGTTGTTGCGCCTCGAATGATAGATTGCTTGTTTCCCTTTTTAAATAAATATTTTGAGTTTATGCTCACCCCAATCTTGAAGAAGGTATTGCCTGAAACGCGCTTAATGGATCAGATGAAGGTGCATTGGGATTCTCCCCAAGAGGAAGAATTTGGTATGGCTCTTATCTCTCCTTACTCATCAGTTGGCTTTCTGCTTGCTCCATTGAGGGCTTATGAGGTGTTGGACAAATACGTGTTGCTGAAAACTTCGAAATTAAAATCGAATTGGTTGGATGCACACTTAAAATTTGCGCAAAAGATTCAGTCAATGAATAAGGGCAATACATTGGTTTTTAAAAGCCCTGGGAATACGGCAAGAATAGCCGAGCTGTTGGAAATATATCCGGATGCCAAGTTTATTCATATTGTTAGAAATCCGCAGGATGTTATTCGCTCTACATTGCATTTATACCAAAGAATTCTTCCGGAATTTAGCTTGCAAGATGAGTCAAAATTGAATTTACAGGAATATGTCTTTGATTATTATGAGCAAGTGATGAGGAAATATTTGGATTCAAAAGGTAAACTTGCTAAGAATCAACTTTGCGAATTAAAATATGAAGAATTCATTGTCGATCCTCTAGGCGTAATGGCCAAGGCTTTTAGCGATCTGGATCTCAAGTTTTCGCTAGATACCCTGAAACCGTTTTTCGAAGCGAGAAAGAATTTCAGTAGAAACAAGTTTGACAATGATCCGGAGCTTACTAAAATGATAGGTGAACGATGCTTGAATATTAGTGAGCAATACCAATATTCTTAAGCCAGAAGTATGCCTTTTATAGAGTTGAGCAATAGTTCAGCTTCGTCTTTACTTAACGTATTTTTATCATAACATACTTCAATTCTCAATCGGGAATCATAGTAGACAAACCCAAAAGTGACAGGAGGTTTTCGCATGACAGGTGGAATATTTACAATATTTGTGATCTCACAATTTGCAAAACGATCAATAACCTTTGTTTCATCTACAAATGAATATGCAAAAGAAGTCAATTTACCTCGGGCGGGTAAGCTGATCATCAAAAGGTGAAGTCGAAGGTTCACCAATCTCAATACAGACTGTAGCTCAAGAAACTTCTGCGGAACTCGGTCTCTTATTTGTTGAAAGGTCTGCCTGTTTATTTCATACTCTATTTCTGATAGTGATGTTACCTGTTCTGGCTGAAGGCGATAATGGACAAATGAAAAACGATTTCCCAAGATATAAGGGGGCTCTTTTTTTGGTGTTACAACAAAAGGTTGCTGAAACACGAACTCTCTTGGTTTCTCGTTCCTTTTAACCAAAAGGTTTTTTAATGACAAACAACAAGCCGCCATTAGAATAGAGCTGATAGATGCGATATGATGTGACTGCTTGACTTTAGACTTAACCAAACTCGTTTCCTCATCAGATAAGGTATGTATCAGGTAATCCTTAGAAATAGGCCCTTTTGATGACGAATGAATAAATGCTTTTGATTCGTACCACCTAGTCATCATTTTCCTTGACAATAAGATTGTGCTCTTCAGCCTCTTAATGAATGAATTCTGTCCGGTCTCTTTTGCCCTGAGAAAGTTAAACTGTTCTCCGTGGAAAGAACGAAGGAGGTTTTTTACGCCGTTATTGTCTATGAATGTGTGATTGAATTGAAACAATATGGAACTGGAACTGGTTAGTTGAATCAATGTTACTTTAACTGGGTTCAAACCGATATTGTCGTCTTGGTAAACAATTGACGGATCAATACGCACCATTTTTAGCTCGGTGATGCTAAGCTCTTTTCCACTGCCACTATTTTCGGGTAAGTACTCAATTCTATAACGCGCTTTGCCAAATAATGGTTTGATGACCGTAGTATTGATCAAGTTTCTGAAATGCGCATTTGATAGAAGATACTGACTTAGTTCATCGGACGATATCTCAGAAGATAATTCAATTAAAAGTTGGCTCGTATTGGCAGTTCCGTTTTCCTTTTTGATCTTATAATCAAACAGTAATTGAAAATGGTCGCAACTATTAAGTTCGATCTCTTTTAGCATTCCTTCTGTATAATTGGCTGTCCGGTTACGATCTGAGTCCAATTGTTATCGCTTTTGCAATAAACAGCCCGTTGGAATATAAGGGTATATTTTTTCGTAGGTTTCAACATTGGCTAAGCTCACTCTACTGTTCACATGTTTCCGCTTTAATTCATCTGGTGTTTTGAGCCCTGCAGCTCCGATCAAATCAATAAAACTATGGAGAGTGGACTTGTGGAAATTGGCTACCCTGTCTCCCTTAGATTTCACATCCAGCGCTTTCATTAAGGATTTATCTTGTGTTGCTACTCCCGTTGGGCAGGTGTTAACATGACATTGCAATGCCTGAATACATCCCACTGCCATCATCATAGCACGTGCACAACTCACCATATCTGCGCCTAAGGCAATGGCCCTGGCAAGATGGAAGCCGCTAATAATCTTACCCGATGCATTTATTTTTATATCCTTTCTCAGGTCATATCCCTCCAAGGTATTGTGTATAAACGCCAGTCCGTCTTTTAACGGCGAGCCCAAGGAATTTGAGAACTCTACAGGTGCCGCTCCCGTTCCACCTTCTCCACCATCAACTGTAATAAAATCAGGCTTGATACCTTTAGAGACCATAGCTTTACACAGATCTATAAATTCTTGTTTCACGCCAACACAAAGTTTAAATCCTACAGGCTTACCCCCAGATTTATCCCTTAATGTTTTAATGAAATCCATTAATTCACTCGCAGACGAGAATGCCGAGTGAGTAGGAGGAGAGTTTACCTCAGTATATGGTTCCACGCCCCTGATGGCGGCAATTTCTGGCGTGTTTTTAATGGCGGGCAAAATGCCCCCATGTCCAGGCTTCGCGCCTTGTGACAATTTGATCTCTATCATCTTGATATTGTCAGTGGTCGCCATTTCCCCGTATTTTTCCGCATCAAAGTGCCCATCATCTGTCCTGCAACCAAAGTATCCTGTTCCGATCTGCCAGATTAAATCTGCATTGTCTTTCTGGTGGTAAGGGCTAATTCCTCCTTCACCAGTATTGTGGGCAAACCCACCCTTTTTAGCTCCTCTGTTCAATGCCATTACTGCATTCTTGCTTAAAGAGCCAAAACTCATGGCAGAAATGTTTAACATACTTGCCGAATAAGGTTGGGTGCAATCCGGTCCGCCTACCATAACTCGAGGGTTGAAATTCATTTCTGAATGGCTAAAGGCATACATGGAATGGTCCATCCATTCATACCCCACCTTGTATACCTCCACTTTTGTTCCAAAGGGAGTGGTATCAGTTACAGCCTTGGCCCTTTGATAAACTAAGGAGCGAAACATCCGATTAATGGGTGTTCCCTCAATATCGGTCTCCACAAAATATTGCATTATTTCCGGACGAATAGCTTCGAGCACATATCTGAGCCGGCCAATAACCGGGAAATTATTTCTAATGGCTGATTTCTTCTGCACGACGTCTATTGTACCGAGAAGAATAATTGGTCCAAAGAATATGGTACTCCAAATAAAAGGCGGCCACAGCATAGAAAATAAGGCAACACCTACTATAGTAACTAGGGCGATTAGTATGAATATCTCTCTTCCTCTCATAACTTTTACCTTCTGATGGCTGTACGGAGTATATTCCTCAAAGTATTAAAAAATTTGCAGTTCCCCTAGTGAGCGATTACTACTTTGCTATTGTAATATGGCATATTGTTCTCTTTCAACTCAACAAGATATATCCCAGGTTGCCACTTTGAAGTAGAAATGCGGACCTCTCTTTGCGATGACGAGAAATGCTCAATGTGGATCAATTTCCCCTCTAGGTTTGAAACTCTTAATACAGATTTACCCCTTGTCAATTTTCCAGTTAGACCAATAGTAAAAGAGTTATTTGTTGGATTGGGATACATAATTATTTCTGTTCTTTTCCTTTCTTGTTTTTTAATTCCGACAGATAAATTCTGTCCGTTGAGCGTACATCCATTTGCATCTGTAACTGAAACTGAATACAATGTTGATGGAGACAAACCCGAAGCAGTTGCTACTACCTGACTAAGAGGGTCATCCCATAGGTAAGAGTAGGGCGTACTGCCACCTTGTACACTGTAAGTTATGCTTGCATCGTTACAGCCTCCACAAGATTCATCAGTCACATATACTGTACCGGCCAATGTAATTGGTGAAGAAATTGAAACGTTTAGGTTAACCGTTGCTCCAGTTCCGTCCGTTACGGTTACGTTGTAAGTTCCGTCACAGAGGCCGATAGCAGATGCGGTGACTTGAGAACTTGGGTCATCCCATATGTATGTGTAAGGAGCAGCTCCGCCCATTGCCGTTGCGACAGCGCTTCCATCGCAAACTCCGGCGCAACTTACGTTTGTGATGGCACTGATAGTCGATGAAGCCTTAAATGAAGTGTTCTTTATGGCAAATACGTATTCACCCAACTGAAGTGAATCTACCATCATCAATCCAAATTTATCGTTTAATGCAATTGGATTTATGGTAAAGTATGGGTAGAGCGTCCATTCCTCACCTGCGTTTTTACGGTACATCAGCACAAGACTGTCTTCAATGGCCAGCGAGTCATCAAACAAGCCATGGTCATAGTAAAACGGTTCAAACTTTCTTCCATCATAAAACATTTCAAAATCTATGGAATAGTTGCCAGGTAAAAAGCCATCAATTTTCCAATACCGGTTGGGGCAGAGCTTAAAAATAGATGCTGTTTTCATCGGATCTGGATGGGTCCAGTTATGCTCAATTCTTATCAGTGCGGAGTCTGTGATTGATGAGACAATTAAAGCAATATGCGCCGATTGAGAATTCACAAAATTATATGTGCCAGGCCCACTAATTGTCTTTAGATCAGCTGAAATAGCATCACTAATTTTTGCTCCTATGTTAATGGCTGTGAATGCCGGATCAAATGGGAGGGAAAAGGAATAAGAACTCAGTGCACCAGAGCAAGTCATCACCCTAGTCTGTGAACTCCAATCCGAATTGTAAAAAGTTATTTCCATCGGAACGTCATTAAATAGCCCGGGGGCTGCGGTTAGCTTTTGCTTTACAAAAACAGTCACATCAAAATTAGAACCGTTCGGCGACGAGGATGTTGAATCGATAGAAAAATGAGGCCAACCACCGTTAAACACCCAACGGTGAAAGAAATCTGCCATGTCAACACCCGTAACTTTCGTTAGGTGATCCCTAAATCCGGCGCTACTCATTGAAGAGAATTTAGCTGCGTTAAGAAAACTACTTATCCCCATGAAGAACTGCGTGTCTCCAAGGTATCCACGGAGGGTATGTACTACATCTGCTCCCTTTAAGTAGGAATGATCGCCGTAGGTAAACTCATGAGGGATTTCGGCCAGTGCATGATATTTAAGTTCCTTTATATGAGCGAGATGTACTATG
>NVRZ01000227.1 GCA_002401055.1 Bacteroidota bacterium | reverse complement strand
TGCGAAAATGGCTGGTACAATACCGAAACCGATATTTCGCAATTCAATAAGAATGCCAAAATAACGTCGAAGGCGCAATCAATTACCGCTGATAGTCTTTACTATGATAGAAACGAAGGATATAGTGAGGCTCATGGAAATATTGCAATGCATGACACTGTTCAGAATATTATAATCAGTGGAGGTTTCGGTATTTACTTTGAAAAAACGGAGCGTGCTATGGTAACTCAATATGCAATGTTAACCGATATCTACGAAGACGATTCACTGTTTATGCATGCCGATACATTTAAAACCGGATTTGACAGCACCGGAGAGCATAAATTACTGTACGCATACAAGAATGTGAAATTCTTTAAAACAGACTTACAAGGCGTTTGCGACTCATTAATTTATGGATTTAAAGATTCGCTCATCCGAATGTTCAGCAATCCTATACTGTGGTCCGATGAAAATCAAATGATAGCGGAGCATGTAAGATTAAAAACCGGTGATGATGGCATTGAACTCCTTTTGTTTGACCACGATGCTTTCATATCCTCTTTTGTTGATTCTAATATGTTCAATCAGATCAAGGGAAAGGATATGATTGGATATTTTAAAGACGGAAGTCTGGATAAAATTAAAGTTACTGGAAACGGACAGACTATTTACTACGCGCAAGAAGAAGATAAATCATTTATAGGGGTAAATGTTGCTGATTGCACAGATATGATAGTTTACATCAACGACAACACCATCGAGAAGATAACCTTCATCACAAAGCCAGATGCTATAATGCATCCAATGGGAAAACTATCCAAAGACGAAACCACCCTGCGCGGTTTTGAATGGTTCGGAGGCCGACGGCCCAGTGATAAACAAGATATTTTTAACTGGAGGTAGGCTAAGCTAGTCAACTTAGATTATGACCGCATCGCTTGCAGTATTTAGCATCTTTGTCGTGGGTTTCAAGCGTACAGCTGGTACAGGCTTTGGTTTTTGTTGTCATCGTGAGTTTGGTCACTTGCGATAACTCTATACCGACAATACCTGTGGGAACCGCAATTACTCCATAACCCATAATCATCAGAAGCGATGCTAAAAACATCCCTACAGGAGTACCAGGTGATATATCTCCATAGCCAACTGTAGTCAAGGTTACAATGGCCCAGTAGATGCTGTGTGGTATACTGTCAAATCCATGCTCCTCCCCTTCTATAATGTACATGAGCGTTCCGGCTATTACGACTATGGTAAGTACCACAAGTAAAAAGACCGTTATTTTTTCAGTGCTGGCCCTAATCGCATCGCGAAGTACTCTGGCTGCACGAACGTATCGCACCAACTTTAAAATCCTGAATATTCTCAGCAGCCTGACGATGCGTATATCCGCCAAATAATGAGCTGGTGGGAATACTGCGCTGAGAAGCGTTGGGATTATTGACAAAAAATCAATGATTCCATAAAAACTGAAAATATACTTCAACGGTTTTCCAACTACCAGGATTCTTGCAACGTACTCCAGCGTAAATATGATCGTAAAGAACCATTCTAAGGCGTGCAGGATACTTCCATACTTCGCCGAAAAAGGTTCAACTGTGTCCAGCATCACAACGATAACACTCAATATTATGGCCGTAACCAAGGTGACGTCAAATAGTTTACCCAGCGGTGTATCGTAACCAAAAATTACCGTGTGGACCTGCAGTCTCCAGCCACTTAATTGCTTTCGCCTATCTGGGTGCTCCTCGTCAATACTCATTTAATCAATTAATTTTCTGTGCCAGCTATCTTTTAAAAGTACTTCCCATTTGCTGTCAAAATCCTTCTTGGTATCCACCAGATTATTGAACACAATAGTATCCTCAGATACCTCTCCCCTATGTAGAAGCCCTTCAAATTCATCAATTCGGCAGATTTGTATTTTGTTATTGTCACGATAAGCAACATTCATCCGATCTAGCAATGCGAGATCATGTGTGTCGGTAAGCTCTTTTATAAACTGAAAGGATTTATCAATAGAGCAACCTGAAGCTTCTGCCTTCTCCTCGTCAACCATTACAACAACAAACAGGTTGTAAAAGATTTCAATCGCCGCGGCGAGTTTTGCACCGTGAGCAGACCAATCAAGAATAAACTCTTCCGATTTTTCGTTTATCGCCTTGACTTCTTCGGCAGACAACTCCCTATTGCACTGGTAAATCCAGATTCTAGCGGTTTCTGGTAAGTCACGATATGAGTACATGATTAGATATTATTGGATTTAACTATCAGCTCGGCTATGTCCATTACCTTGGTATCACCTTCTTTGTTCTTATCCTTAACGCCATCCGTCATCATGGTCATACAAAATGGACATGCCGTGGCGATAACACTTGGATTGGTTTCCAGTGCTTCGCCAGTCCTCTCAATATTCACCTCTTTGTCTCCCTTTTCTGCATCTTTAAACATTTGTGCACCACCCGCACCACAACACAATCCCTTGCTGCGGTTTCTCTTCATTTCTACCAGGTTGGCGTCTAATGCTTCTAAAATCTTTCTAGGCGCTTCATAAATACCGTTGCCTCTTCCCAGGTAACACGAATCATGAAACGTAATTGTTTTCCCCTTAAACTCTTCGCCACCAGCAACTTTTAGCCTTCCATCATTAATCAGCTGCTGCAAGAATGTGGAATGGTGATGCACTTCATATTTTCCTCCTAGCTCGGGATATTCATTCTTGAAAATATTGAAACAGTGAGGGCAAGCGGTAACAATTTTTTTAATGTTGTAGCCGTTTAGCACTTCTATGTTTCCCATGGCCTGCATCTGATATACAAACTCGTTTCCAGCGCGCTTAGCCGGATCTCCCGTACAGCTTTCCTCTGTTCCCAGCACCGCATACTTAATGCCCACTTTTTCAAGAATCTTGACAAAATCCCTTGTAACTTTTTGATAGCGGTCGTCAAATGCTCCTGCGCAACCTACCCAGAACAATAGTTCGGGTTCTTCACCTTTTGCTTTTAACTCTGCTACAGTGGGAACATGAAACGTTCCATTGCTCAGTTGTTCCTGATTCTCTTCTATTGGTTGCTCAGCCTCTTCCATTACACTTTTTATGAATTGAGGGATATGCCCTCTGTCCATTTCAATCGATCCTCTGGCGAAAATTGCCAAGGAGATCCATTGTTTTCAATATTGGTAAACATCTGCACCAGCTCCTTTGGAGCATTTGATTCCTCCATAACAAGATTTCTGCGCATATCCATGATTATAGAAACCGGATCGATGTTTACAGGGCATTCTTGCACGCATGCATTACAAGTTGTACAGGCCCATAATTCCTCAGTTGTTATATAATCACCAACCAGTGATTTCCCGTCATCAAAATTTGGGTCCTTAGAAAGTCCAGGGCCACGGTCATTCATTCTCTTCCGCGTGTCGATCATTATCTTTCTTGGAGATAATAATTTACCCGTAATGTTTGCCGGACAGACGGATGTACAACGACCACATTCGGTGCATGTTAGCGAATCCGTATAGTTTTTCCAGGTAATATCTTCGATATCTTTAACACCAAATCTCTCAGGTGGAGGGGCATCCTCGGCCGGTGCAGCAAAAGCCGTATTTGGATCCATCATCAGCTTAACCTCTTTGGTAACCGATGCCATGTTGTTCATTTGTGTCATCGGCTTTAAATCAGTTAGAAACACATTCGGAATAGACATGATGATATGAAAGTGTTTTGAGTAGGGCAGAATATTTAGAAAAACGAAAATCAGCACAATGTGAATCCACCAATTCGTTTCCTGAAAAAGATGGGCAGATTCGGCTGAGACCAAGCCCGTAAAAAGTGAGCTTATCGGATAATACCCGACAATTTCATCACTGTGGTTCACCAAATAACCCATATTCATACCGATCAATGAAAACATCAGTATTAAAATCATGGTTAGGGCAGCGGTTGCGTCCATGCTCGATTTAGGACTCATTTCCACACCACTAAATCGCTTGACTTTCATTATGTGCCTACGTACTAAAAACGCGAAGCATGAGAGAATAATTATTGCGGCAAAAATATCTCCAGATGCTGTAATTAAGCTGTAAAAGATGCCTAACGATCCCATAATTCTTTCCGTTCCGGCTAAACCATCTACCATCATCTCAACGGATCCTATGGTAATGACCATAAACCCCCAGTACACCAGAGCGTGCATCAACCCGATGGCAGGCCTTCGCAATATTTTAGTTTGTCCAAACGCAACCAGCAACGTGGTGGTAATTCGCTCGGAAATACGATCTACTTTGAAACCCTTTTTTGTGAGGCGAAAGAAGGACGCCAATCTAAATGCAGTATATGTAAATACGCCTAACGAGAGGAAAAGAAAAAGGCCGAAAATAAGTTGTTTGCTCATTGAAGCAAGGCGCAATAGTATCCAGACAAATATAAATTACTTATTTGTCTTTCTTTCCAAATAGTGAAAAATGCACATATCTTTTTGGATGATCTTTTACGTCGCTAAGCAAGGAATCCAAAGCAAGCGAGGCACCTGCCAGATTGTTGTAAAGGGAATCATTGTTGATTAACATCCCCATTGTGCCTTCTCCTGCATTTATCTTTTCAAGAATCACTGACGCATGCTGAAGCGCAAGGTTTGCGCTTTGTAATGTGCCGGCTATATTGGCCTTGGCGAGGGAATCACTTATCTGCGAGAAATTATCTAGAATATTGGAAAGCTCCTTACTCTTACTGTTCAGGTTACCCGCAATACCATTGATATTGGCGAAGATCGAAGTAATTCTTCCCTTATTTTCACTTATCAATTCATCCAGGTTTTTTGAAGCACTTTCAAATCTATCGAAGGAGCGCTTTAAGCTTTCAAAGCCTGCACCCAAGTTTTTGCGCGCGTCTTCATTGAGAATCATCTGAACTATTGTTACCGCTGAATCCATTGAGCCAATTAGTTCTTCGGCTTTTAACTTTAACGGTGCAATAGTGGCGTTAAAAGATTCTTGCAAGTCGGCTTCAACATCAGAATCTAATGTATCGCCGCTAATATGCACATCATCGCTCTCTCCTAACATGAACTCCACTGCCTTTGAGCCCAGTAAGTCAGCACTAATGATTCTGGCTTGGGTACCTCTTGGCAATGCAATCGTTTCTTTTTCGAGGATGAATTCTACAACCACCTTTCCTGATTTGTCTGGGTGAAAAGAAACTACACCTACCTGCCCAACCTTAAAGCCATTTACCTGCACAGGGTTTCCTTCAACCAAGCCATTAATCCTACTATAAACAGCGTAGAAGTGCTGCTTATTTGAAAGAATATTCTCTCCCTTAAGAAAGTTCAATCCCCAAATCAGCAAAGCGATAGCTACGCTAACCACCACCCCAATTTTGATCTCTGTGTTAAACTTTGTCAACCTATCAAAAGCTCCCATATATTATTTTGTCATTCTAATTGCGTCTTGCAAGTTTATACGCTCGCCGTTATGAAACGCAACAACAAAAGCACTTGAAAAACCCTTTTCCCTTACCTCCATCTGTAATCTGTAGGCAGAGGCCAGGTCCTTTTTTTCTCCTGCAGTGTATTTGAACCAACCACCAGACACATATTCCTGAACGTTGGTTATATCATCAAATTTGGGTGAGTCTAACGGAATAGCGTTTGAAGAAGTTACAATTTGCACTCTAAATATGATGCCATCAACAATTTTCATTGGCTCATTGGGCGAATAATTTGCCGGTAACGTGCCCTCCATTACAGTTTTATAATCCTTAAACGCCCGGTAAATAGCCGATGCAAGATAATCCTGACCAGCTTCCGAATTGAGGTATTTCTCCTCTTCTTTATTCGTTAAAAACC
>NVRZ01000226.1 GCA_002401055.1 Bacteroidota bacterium | reverse complement strand
TCAGGAAGAAAATACTGGTTGTTTTATCCACCGGAGCAAACGGACTTTTTATATGAGGGCACAGTAGATGGCTTTGATCCGGATTTGGACAAATATCCATATTTTGCCAAGACCCGACCCTTGCTGTGTATTCAAAATCCAGGGGAAATCGTTTTTACACCTAGCGGTTGGTATCACCAAGTGAGAAATGAAGGAGCCTGTATCTCGTTTACAGAAAATTTTATAAACGAAACGAATATTAGGGAAGTGAAGGCTTACTTTGAGCGAACAAATATGATTGTGGAGCTAGGATTGCTAAATCAATTAGTATCCGAGTTTGGAGGACCATTGGAAGCGTAATCGAAGGAGTTACTCTAATCAAAAGATTATTTTAGCTAAAAAGGAATTGAATCAATCAAACCATTTAATCGATGTGAACTTGTAAGGTCACGGTTGTTCTGTACTTGGTCGGCTGTGTCATTTGTGCTATAATGCGAAAATGCGGATCGAATTGTATGTGGAGTCAGAAGTTTGCACGTGAACGTTACCTCTGAATCGCGAATTGATAGAAGAACACCAACCATTCAAATATTACAGTATCTTAATATGACTGGTTCATAATCACAGAGTGGAGAATTGGAATTAAATGATCTCAAAAAAATTGCCGAGCTCGCTCTTGAAAAATATGAAATTGAGAGTGTGGCAATGGATTTCTTAACTGAAGAAACGAATGTTTTTTTTAAGGTAATCGATTCAAATAATAATGTATACGCGCTTAAAATATACCAGGAAGAATCCAGTACATTAGATGATAACCAGGCTGAACTCTTTTTGTTGGATGCGGTTAAGAAGAACTCTGATTTGTTCGTTCCGGAAGTTTTCTTGGATAATAGTGGTAAAGGAATAGTAAATGTACAACTCGATGCTGGCTCTTCGAAAAAAAGAGTTGCCCTGTTTAAATGGATTGAAGGAATAGATTTTTTCGGAAATGAGACGATAAAACATTTTCAAGGGCTTGGAAAAATGTTGGCCAAGTTGCATATGGCAACGTTGGACATTGTTATTCCAAAAAATATTAATCCAAAGAAGTGGGATAAGGTGTTTTATTATCGTGGGGAGAAATCTGTATATAAACAAAACGAATTCCGTTCGATTATAAGTGCAGAATACATTAATACAATGGATTTTATCATACCATACTTAAATGAAAGGCTTGCTAATTTCTATAGAAAAGACAATCCACAGCTACTTCATGCAGATTTAAATCCTTGGAATATAAAATTACACGAAAATGAGCTTAGACTGCTTGACTATGAAGAAGCGTTACTTGGTTATCCCATACATGATTTTGCGATTATGCTTTATTACTATAGGGATAGTAAACAATTTAGATATAATGACATTAAAAAAAGTCTTTTCTCTGGTTATTCCATCGTTTGTACAGTTCCAACGTTTAGCAATTTTGACTTAGAGTTGTTGATGACTGCGAGAAGAGTAAATTTTCTAAACTATGTTCTAACACAAGATGGAAACAGTAAAAAATATATTGAAATCAATTTACCCAAAGTAACAACATTCATGAAAAAATATTTTTCGGCTTAAAATATAGTTGCTTGTATTTCATGCCTTGAGATAAATTGGATGTAGACAAAGGTAAATCGATCGTGGTCAACTTTCTAGCAAACTAAACTGATAGTTGAAAAAGATCCACAACACTCCAAAACCCACAGGTATGTAAAATTGTTTTGGCTTGATTTTCAATCTGCCAACTTCGCATCGCTGTGGGATTTAACCCGTAGTCTTAACGCTGATATAGTAGAAATTACACTAACCATAAGGATATAGAAGTGGTTTTGTTTGCAAGGATTACTACATTTGTATCTGTGCTACATTGATATATTAACTTAGCTATTTGGATTTAACATTATGAACGAATTAGTTGAACGACTGTCAAAAGGCAAACACCCAGTTGAGGTTGAGAGAGCAGAAGGAACAGCTAAGGATTTGAAACTACGTATTGACGAGCACAATTATGTGCATATATTATTTAAAAAAACGGGGACGGAAATAGGTATAAAGCTAGACAGGGAGAACTGCATTTTCAGTAAAGGTGATTTTCAGAAAGGAACGGGCACCATCCAATTGAGTGGAGGGCTGACGCTTAATTATGAAAGGGTTAGGTGTATCGCTGATATCAACCTAAAAACGTTGCAGGGCAAGGGATATCTCTTATCCATAAGTGAGAAAGAATATAACAGTTTTATGCAGCAAGGGGAACTTTGATTCATTTGGAAAGAAGTAATAATTAGTTTACTCGGTTCTGAAGCCGTTTCTTGATCACCATTAAATATCATTCACGCGATTAATCAGCCTATCTACATAATTCCTTCGGATATACTAACAAATAATTTCCGTAGTTGCGATCTGCTGTTCATTTGGAATTATCTTTGCTTCTGGTAAAAAATAATTATTAAAAACACGTGCTTGAAATTATTAGCTGTAACGTGTGAGTAAGCCGGCTGATACAACCCGGGGCTCTGTTGACAGACTATTTTAGTCCTGATGAGAATTGCTTATATACTCGGTTCTTTTCCATCCATTTCAGAGATCTTTATTTTAAACGAGATTGTTCTGCTGAAAAAGAAGGACATCCACATTCAAATTATCAGTATAAATAAATCAGATACTGTTTTGGAGAATGATATTTGTAACCTCCAGGTTAACACCATATATCCTCCGACATTTTTTTCTTTTATTATTTTAAAAACCAATCTCCTTTACTTACTAAAACGACCCAGAGTTTATTTTAAAACAATTGTTCAAAGCATCAATTCTTACCCGGTTTTGCCCTTTCAATTATTAAAAAACTTACGAAATTTTTTTAATGGAGTCTACTTTACTTATCAATTGAGAGATCAAGATATTGAGCATATACATGCTCATTTTGCCTCTCAACCTACCTGCATTGCAATGATAATATCAGAATTGTCTGAAATCGCATTTAGCTTTACGGCACATGCACATGATATATACACGGATAAGAAAGGGGAGCTCTCTGTAAAAATTAATCGGGCCAAATTTGTAATTACGTGTACTGCGTACAATAAGGAGTTTTTAGGACGATTAGCACATCAGTCTACAGCAAAGATTTATCACATTTATCATGGCTTAGATGTTTCTACATGGCCATTTCGAATACCACATATTACCAAGAATCCCGTTCAAATACTAACCGTAGCCCGTCTGGTTAAGAAAAAAGGGATTACGTATTTACTCAAAGCCCTCAAAATACTGCTTGATAAGGGATATTCAGTTCAATGCACTATAATTGGTAAAGGTCCACTTTCCAGAGATTTGGTACAACAGAGTATCAATGCAAATATTTCCGAAAATGTAAAATTTATCAACGCGCTAAGTCCAAGAGAGATTAAGCATTATTATTTCGAAGCGGATGTTTTCATTCTTCCTAGTACGGTTGCTGAAGATGGCGATATGGATGGTCTTCCGAATGTATTAATGGAAGCATTGGCAACAGGGGTACCGGTAATTTCAACCACCATTTCTGCGATACCGGAGTTGGTTGAGCATGAACAAACCGGATTATTAGTACCGGAAAAGAATGTAGAGGCCATTGTAGATACTTTTCTTAAGCTTATGGCTAACTACGAATTATTTTCTAGCATCGCCATAAACGGAAGGAAGAAAATGGTGGAGGAATTTGATATAGAAAAGAGCACTGAGAAGTTAAAAAATATATTCCACAGTCACATTTAGGTTTATGGGACAAATAAAAATATTATTTGGACTTGAGGCCACCGAAGGTGGTGCTGCAAAGCATTTAACCTACCTGGCGACAAACCTGAGAAAAGAATTATTTGATATTACTGTAATTGTTTCCCATCACCGATCAGTTTTATTCAAATCCGACGTTTTAAGAATGCAAGCCAGAGGTGTGAGGGTGATTAACATTCCAATGCAAAGAAACATCAACCCTTTAAATGATTTATACGCGTTGGTGAAAATCTATTACCATATTAAGAATGAGAAATATGATATTGTACATGCCCATAGCTCTAAAGCCGGTATCCTTTTTAGGGTAGCCGCCTTTCTGAATCGGAGGCCCGCAATCGCTTATACTCCCCATTGTTTTTATTTTCAAGCATATGTAGGCTATTTTAAATTTTTCTATTTATATATTGAAAAACTTGTAGCAAAATTTACAGATTCTATCATAACGGTTTCTAGCAGTGAAAAAGACATTGCAATAAGAGAGGGAATTGCCAGCGTGGAGACCATAGAATGTATCGTGAATGCTATTGATCTGAATGAATATCATCAATTACAAGAAAGTACTGCCATCAGGCAGAATTATAATATAACCTCAACCGGCCCGATCATTGCCTCTATCGGACGTTTAACCCGTCAAAAAGACTTGCTTACATACATTCACGCTGCACAAGTAGTCTTAAAAACTTACCCAGATGCAGTTTTCCTGATTGTAGGCAAAGGAGAATTGCATAATAAGCTTAGGAAAACCATTGATGATCTAAATCTCGAACAACAAGTTATATTAACCGGAGAGGTTAAAGATATACACCAAATCTATAATATTATTGACCTGTTGGTTAATACCTCCCTATGGGAAGGGCTTCCATATGTGATTTTAGAAGCCATGCTATTCAAACGACCGGTGGTTGCCACAAAAGTTTCGGGCAATCAGGATATTGTGATCGATGGAAAAACGGGCTATTTAGCACCTCAAAAGAACTACGAATTGGTGGCTAAAGCAATTGAGAAAATTCTTTCAAATAAAAGCCTGGCAAATGAAATGGGGAAAGAAGGGCACAAAACACTGAAGAAAAAATTCATATTTGACAATTTTATTTCAGCTCATGAATCACTCTATAAAGGTTTGGTTGAATCAAGACTAGAATAAAAGAGTAGTTAAGTCTCTAATAATCCATCAAGGATCCATCTCTTTTCCCTTTCTCAACAGCCCATTGAAAAGTTTTCAGGCTAAGTGGAAATAAGACAAGAGACATACTGCCGAGTATTATCAAATGATTTGATACCATTAAAATTGAATGACCCTGTAATATTGTCAAACGAAGCGCCTCAAGTGAATATGTGATGGGAACTATAATTGAGATTGCCTGCATCCAATCCGGCATCACTTCAATTGGGAAAAATGCCCCACCGAAGAGTGCACTTAACGTGCCAAAAAACCAGCCAAACGGTTCTCCTTTCTTAAATATGATTGTCCCAGATGCTGAAAAAATACCTAAGCTAATAAACAAAATAATGGAAAGAACTACAGCAAGTATGGATGGAAGTATATTTACATTTGAAAAACTAAAACCAAGAAACAGTGCAGCTATAATAAACATAAAAACCAACTGAACTCCAGCAGAGATAAAGCTATAAATCGAGGAAAATAACACCACCGATTTAGGATTTGATTGCGAACTCAGTATTGCTTCCAGGCAACCGACCATCTGGGCTCTTCTCATTGTTGAGGTAAAAACATCAATTGCCATCTGAAAATATCGTGTAAAAGCAATTCCTACCAAAGCAAAAGGGAAGTACTCCCCACCATATTTCTCCAAACCATTCGATTCATTCCCTACCATCAGTTTTCCAACAAAGTAAAAAAGCAAAACTGGAAAAACTGAATCAATGAAATTCAGCACGAAAGCCATCTTATAGCTTGATTCTATTAAAAAATCTCTCTTTAAGAAGGCGATGGACTTCTCTAGTATCATAATTATGGTATTCTCAGGAGCTGACAGTGGTATTGTAGAACTGATCCAAACTAACGTAATTCTTCATAATATTAACCATTGATTCAAATACT
>NVRZ01000225.1 GCA_002401055.1 Bacteroidota bacterium | reverse complement strand
GACGCAAGCCACACCGAGCAACTTTACCCACAATTGTTGGATTTCAGATGATGGCAATTACCTCTTTACTACGGATGAAAAGAGCAATGCATTTATTGCCTCCTATGACGTATCAAACCTGAGTAATATTACGTTGGTAGATCAGATACAGTCCAATCCTGGATCAAATGTGATCGTCCACAATACATATGTAATAAGCAATCACCTTGTAAGTTCTTATTATCGCGATGGTGTAACCATTCATGATATTACCAGGCCTAACAATATGATTCAAACTGGGAACTATGATACAAGTCCGTCTTTTTCTGGAAATGGCTACAATGGTGCCTGGGGAGTTTATCCCTGGCTGCCGTCGGGAAATGTATTGGTATCGGATATAGAGAATGGCTTGTTCATTCTTGGGGCCAGTTACATTCAGGGTTGTTATTTAGAGGGGACAGTCACGGATTCCATGTCCGGAACTCCAATAAATGGCGCCACTATTAGCATTCTTTCCACTTCTGTGACCACCATAAGTGATACAAGTGGAATTTACGCTACAGCAACCCTCACCTCCGGAATTTATGATGTTCGGTTTTCAGCTCCAGGTTATATTTCAGATACCCTTCCTGCAACACTGAGCAACGGCGTTCTTACAATTATAGATGCCGTTTTACTGGCTCCCACGCCTTTTACCCTAACTGGCCAGGTTATTGAGGCTAGCATGGGAGGAGCAATTTCTGGAGCTAGTGTAACAATAATAAATAGTGATTTCACTTATAATGTAACTACTGATGGCTCTGGCAATTTTACTATTACTCCCTTCTATGGAGGAACATATGATGTACTAGGGGGTAAATGGTTATTCAGGAGTACTTGTTTTAACATGTACATTGATTCTATCAATACCGTAAACGTTATTGAATTGGATTCTGGAATTTATGATGATTTCACTTTTAATTATGGTTGGACGGTATCTGGATCTGCAACTGTTGGCGTTTGGGAGAAAGGAGAACCGGTTGGAACCACATTTGGGAGTGGAGATGCCAACCCTGATTTTGATGTGACAACTGACTGTCATGATGAAGCATACATAACAGGCAATACAGGGGGTGGAGTAGGAGATGATGATGTGGATAATGGAAACACAATTCTCTCCTCACCAATATTTGATATAACTCAATTTACCGAACCATATGTTAACTATTATAGATGGTTTTTCAATGACGGAGGAAGCGGTACACCCAACGATGTATTGGAAGTTCGGCTTTACAATGGTATCACATCTGCTATTGTAGAAACGGTAACTGAAGCAACTGCTGGAAATGGCACCTGGGTGCAGCGATCAATTAGGGTTTCGGATTTTATTGCCGTGAGCAGCACCATGCAACTCACTTTTGAAACATCGGATTTAAGTGGTTCAGGGCATATAGTGGAAGCAGGTGTGGATCAATTTGAAGTGGGTGATTATGGATTGGTCACTTCCTTTAGCAACGCTATGTGTTTTGGAATATGTGATGGCGAGGGCGTTGCCCAAGTTGTTGGTGGACAGTCACCATTTACCTATTTCTGGGATGATCCAGGAACTCAGAGCAATGCTACGGCTACCGGACTTTGTGCAGGTTTGTATAATATTTTGGTTATTGATGCCGCAGGAGATTCAGCTACAAGTACAGTTAGTATTAATCAGCCAAACCAGATTAGTTTATCAATTACAACAACTCCTACGTGCATAGCCGATGTTAGCGATGCTTCTGTAATTGCATTGGCGGGTGTAGTGCCTTACACTTATATGTGGAGCGATTCCGGTTCTCAAACCACTCAAACAGCAACTGGGTTGAGCATGGCAACTTATACGGTTACCGTAACGGACAACAATGGCTGTTCTAATTCTGAAAGTGTTAGCATTGGCTCTAGTATAGCCATTTCAGTTTCTGCAACAGGTAGTGATCCAACTAATTGCGGTGGTGCGGATGGAAGCTCCTCTGCGGTGGTCGTGGATGGCAGTAGCCCATATACTTATTTATGGAATGACCCTGGGATGCAGACGAATGCTTCTGCAGTCGGCATGTTGGCCGGAAGCTACAAGGTCATCGTCACCGATAATGATGGCTGTGTGGACTCGGCCAATGTTACTTTGGCTGAAGGTGTCGTTGCGCCGCTTCAAATGATTGATTCTACTTTGGTCTCCTGTATCGGTCCCAATTCTGGATCTGCAACAGTAGAAATGAATGGTGGCTCTTCTCCATATAGTTACTCCTGGAATACGACTCCTGTCCAGACAGATTCGGTTGCTACAGGCTTATCTGTAGGATCTTATATTGCCACAATTGTTGACAACAATGGATGCTCGAATACTTTAACTGTAAATATCTCAGCTGCTGTAGATGTATCCGTTAGTGCTTCAGCAGTTAGTCCAACAGCGTGCGGGGCTGCTGATGGTACTGCAACAGCTACAGTAGCAAATGGCTTGGCGCCTTATACTTATCTATGGAATGATCCCTCTGCTCAAACAACTACAACTGCTGCTGGATTGTTGTCGGGTAGCTATGCTGTCACAGTTACCGACATGAATGGTTGCACGGATTCAGCTTCTGTCCCAGTTGATGACCCTGGTGCGCCGGTATTGAGCCTAGCAAGCAGTACCATGATTTCGTGTTTTGGAGAAAGCGATGGGGCTGCCACGGTTTCAGCGACGGGCGGGACAACTCCATACACTTATGCTTGGGGAGCAACGCCGGTTCAAAGCAATTCTACAGCAGTTGGACTGTCAGCGGGTACTTATGCAGTAAGTGTGACCGATTCAGGATCATGTAGCTCGAGTATTTCTGTTATTATCACTGAGCCTGATGTAGTGGTGGTGGATATAACAGGTTCCGATTTAAGCTGTTTTGAATCTAATAACGGAGTGATTACCGCTGCAGTAAATGGTGGAACTACACCCTATACATATACTTGGAATACCGGAGACTCAACAGTTCCACTGATAAACTTAAGCGCAGGAATCTATATTCTCACGGTTTCTGATGCGAATGGCTGTGCCTCCTTTGATTCTACCCTTATCATGGAACCTGTTGAAATGGTGTTGAACAACATCGCTACCATAGATGATGCAGGTGCATGTCAGGGAGAACTGACAGTGATCGTTAACGGAGGAATTCCACCTTATGATTATTTGTGGGATGATTCTCTGGCTCAGACAACAGCTACTGCGGATTGCCTTTGTGCGGGTATGTTTTCATGTACAGTAACAGATTCAACTGGTTGTAGTGTAATTAGCTCTTCTGAATCTCCTTCGTTTGCTTCGATCGGAGATGGAAATTTATTGGAGTCAAGTATTAGTATATTCCCTAATCCCAATAATGGTGCTTTCACAATAGAGATGAAATTTAATATCGCTGCTGAGGTTGAGCTGGAAGTGATAAATGCTATTGGTCAGATCCTTTATACTGAGAAAATACTCAGCACCAGATCGCATGTGTTGAATCTTAGCAATGCCAGTCCGGGTATTTATCAGTTGAGAATTGTTGCTTCCACGGAAATTATTCAGAAAAGAGTAGTGATCTGTCACTAGTTGGGTACATATCAATATTCCGAATCATAACGTCATTGCGAGTCCGCAAATTCGCGGATGAAGCAATCTCTAGCTAAATTTAGCCGCCGAGCTTAGAGATTGCTTCGTTATTCCGTCTTTCAGCCGGAATTCCTCGCAATGACGAAAAAAGCATAATTAATTAAATGAACAATTGAGTGTTCATCCTTTCCTCAGACGAGCTGGTATTTGTAAAATTTCATATTAATTTTGTCATTGTCTAAGTCAATAATAATTAACTGAAGAATAATCTATAATTCTTAAAGCATGAAAAAACTCTACTCTACTCTTATTGTTCTGGTATGTTTCGCTGGTTTATCTATCTCCCAGCCTTACGATTTTGGCGTAACTGCTATTGTTGATCCCATAGACGGATCAAGTCTCGAACAAAATTTTAATGATACAATGCAAATTACTGTGTTCAATTTCGGACCAGATTTAATGACTACGGACTCGGTTGTGCTCCGCTTGCTTGTCGATGGTATTCTTACCAACGTCACCTATTACATCATCCCTGGATTTCCATTTCCATCGGGAGTTGGTGCAACTATTGGATGGCAAGTTGATTTAGCAAGTCTTGGTTTATCGTTAGGTTCACACTCACTTTGTTGGACCATATACATGGGTTCTCTGGATACCAATAGCTTAAATGACTCAACTTGTGTATCATATACCTTTACGGTTACAGGTATTGAATCTGCCTTAGAGGAGCAAAGCAAAATATTCTTTGCAAATGGGCAGTTAAACATAGATGTAACCAACCCTAAGATTAAAGGTTCATCAATGCTCTCAGTGTACAACATGGCGGGTATGTTGGTGTTCTCGGAGGAGTTAACAGGAAATGGCCAATTGACATCAAGAATTAATTTGTCCAACCATTCCGATGGAGTGTACATATTCAGACTCACATCGGATGGGAATTTGATTGAGTCCAGGAAGTTGCTGAAGCATTAGAGTACTATTCGGGAATCTCATAGTACTGCCAGAAAAATAGGAACCTTCTTAGGAATGTGTTCCTGTTTTTTTGTGTTGTGTTCTGCTATCTGTTAAAGAAGCTCAGGAAGGGTGGATTCTACAACCTAACTTGGCTGGAACCTCCCGAAATAACTTTGAAAGATTTCTCTTTCGTGTAAATAGATTGTCTCGACTGCAGAGGACGATAAATCAATCTGTAATTACCTGGCTGCATAATAAGGGTTTCCCTGGTGATAGTCTCATTCATGGTGTAAATAAGCTCCAGTTTGTTGTTCTTCTCTAAATAAATACTTGCGTGGCCCCTTGCCGTGAGCAGTATTGAAGCGATACCTGGTTGAGGGATTTCAACAGTGTTGGTATGACTTTGCCTTATGTCTATTGCAAAATTTAATCTCGGTAATGAGAGAACCTCCAGGTCATATTCGCCAACTATGTACTTAATTGTAGTATTAAAATCTTGAACATTGAGGGTTTTCATCTCTCCCTTTTGTCGAACAATACATTGAAGAGATTTATAGTCACTCCTTCCCTTTACCTTAAGATTTAACAGTCCTTGCGGTGCATCTGCGGCTATGATGTTGTGTTTCCCTGCAATTAACTCAATACTGTCAACAGTAACAGGTGGAATTGTGTGCACCACCATTTTATAAGAACCTAGCGGATCAATTAATACAGTATCCGGATTTCCTCGATGATTGATTGTGTGAATGTAATTATACCTGATTCGGCCAGTCTGTTGATCATAGAATGTCATATTCACATCAGTTTCGGTAGGTAAATTGTTTTTATCTAGTAGGTTTACCTGAACGGTAGTAGAATTGAGCGCCTGAGAGATCACAATATTGAGTACGTTTTTAAAGACTTCCTCATTTGTAACGTCGTAATAATTTCCAACGCACTCGAATTGTTTCATTATTTCATCGCTCAATCCCATGCCAATTACAAATGGCTTCAGAATCACACCTTTTTGCTGCAATGCCCATGAAACAGCGCATGGGTCTCCATCACATTCTTCGATTCCATCTGTTATTAAAATGATAATGTTTCTGCATTCTGTGCATACGGGAAAATCATTTGCCGCTTGCTCCAGAGAGTACGCGATTAAGGTGGTTCCTTTAGGTACTATTTGTTCAAGTTTTTTCTTTATTCTAGGAACGTTTCCTTTACTGAAAGGAACTTCTAGTCAAGACCATGTGGATGTTGATGGGGATGGCAACCAAATGAGAGACTTTGTGTTTGTTGAAGACGTAGTAGAAGCGAGTATACGAGCTGCCCAAAAAGATATTGTAGGAATTTT
>NVRZ01000224.1 GCA_002401055.1 Bacteroidota bacterium | reverse complement strand
TGCCTCAAGCGTAATGCTTGCGGGTTGTAGTGCAACTGCAAACACAGCCTATACAAATAATGCTTTGGAAAAAAACAAAGTTGAAGCGGTGGTTAGTACACCTGCCGATGTTGGTTCAGAAAAAATAACTTTAAAACAAGCAATGGCCGATCCTGATTGGATAGGCAACCAACCACAAAATGCCTTTTGGGCTGCTGATTCAGCAACAATTATTTATTCTCAAAAGCAACAAGGTAGCACATTACGTGACTTATTTAGCCAGTCTGTAACGTCACAACCATGAATAGGAGTAAGGCAAGCCCCCTCCAGTCGCAGATACAGTGGCCTGTCCATCGGCAGCACCATTGCAACTTACATTGCTAGATGCACTGATTGAGGAGAACACTCCGCCGTTGTCAAAAACTTCCACGGTTAAGCCATTCGAACAGCCATCTGCATCATCTACTACCACATCGAACAATCCTGCGCAAAGCCCGGTAGCCATGGCGGTAGATTGTGTTGATGGATCATCCCACGTAAAAGTATAAGGTCCGGTTCCATTTGTTGCATTTACAGTTGCATCTCCATTACAAACTCCGCAGTTGGTGTTGGTGAGTCCGGTAACAGTTACCGTTACCCCTGCGCCCTCTGACACAGTAGAAGAAGTGCTTGTTGTACATCCATCCGTATCAATCACGATTAAAGTGAAACTTCCTGAACACAAACCTGTTGCTATTGCGGTATTTTGTGTGCCCGGATCGTTCCAGGAATAAGTAAATGGAGAAGTTCCATTGGTTAAGGAGCCCGTCGCATCACCATTACAAACTCCGACACAGCTCGCACTGTTGTTGCTAATTGATAATACCATGGCAGCCGGTTCGTTAATTGTTATGCTAACGGATGAAAGGCATCCAGTTGAGTCCGTTGCGGTAACAGAGTAAGTGCCAGCCGCGAGCCCTATGGCTGTGGCGTTGGTCTGGGAATTTGGATCGCTCCAAATGTATGTGTAAGGAGGTGAGCCGCTATTGGCAGATGCAGTTGCTTCTCCGTTATTTCCACCGTTACAAGTCACATCGGAGCTCGATGGAATTCCAACAATTGGAACAGTATTACTCACAGAAACAAAGCTTGAAGCAGTACAACCATTGCTGTCAGTAACTATAATATTATAAGAAGCAGCGGCCAGGCCTGTTGCTGTTGCGGTAGTTTGTAAGCCCGGATCATTCCAGGAATAAAAATATGGTGTAACACCACTTGATGCATTAACACTTGCCTCACCATCAGAATTGCCACAATTTGCATCTACTGAACCTGTTGTTAAAATGATGGCCCCAGGCTCATCAATTGTAACGCTCGAATTATCCATACATCCATTCGCATCAGTTACAGTAATTCCATAGCCACCCTGACACAACCCGTTGACGCCAGATGATATTGCAGAGTTTGACCAAGAATATGTAAAAGGTGATGTTCCCGAGGAAACTGATACAGATGCTGTACCGTCACAATTTCCGTTACAGTTTACGTCGGTGCTTGCTGTTGTTGCATTAGGGATAGCATTAATTGTCGCTACTACTGTAGAAGGCTCGCTAATACATGTTGGGTCGCGCACTTCCCAGTCATAGTAATAATAGTAGTAATCGGGGTCTGGAATATTATTGCCCGTGATGGACAAAATGCCAGCTAGCGTGTATGGGAAGTTTGTATTGGTATTATTTCTATACATACTAGACATACCGCTGGTAGCCAGTTGCAAATCTGTTCCTGGTGCCACGTCAAAATTCAGAAAAACCCGGCTTGAGCCATCCGCAATATTTACTGTCGTGTCCTGTAGTACTGCTCCCGAAGAATTTCTCAGTTCAATTGTGCGAAACCCTGAACCCTGAGCGTATACCAATACGGATACCAGTTCAAAAGCAGAATAGGCATCGAAGATTAAATAGTAGGCGGTACTCGTATGGTTACCACCGCCACCAAAAGTATTGTTCGGGGGGCCGGTGAATTGAGAGGTGGGGATGATGACATCTTCCAAATAATAAGTTGTGGTTGTAGAGATAGAAGGCGTGGTAAAGGAGCTTCCAGTGTTCAGTAAATTAGTTCCTGCAGCATCGTCGTACCAATTTAAAATACCGGATCCGATAGCGCTTAGGTTCAATGTTCCAGGACCACAGCGGGAAGCGGATGTTGTAGTCGGCGCTGTTGGTTTGCTAACGACTATATAAGAGGGAATAATTAGTGTATCACTGCCAAATCCATTCGTTGAGATGAGTCTTACAGTATAGGTCCCACTATTTGCATAATTATAAGAAGGGTGCTGTTGAGTTGAAGTACCTCCATCACCAAAATCCCAATTCCATCCTGAAGGTCCATTGGTGCTTAGATCAGTGAATTGAAGTTTCCCTGTACAGGTGGCGGTATCGCTAACGGAAAAGTCTGTAGTGGGAGGGGAGTTGGGCATGGTACACACCCATTGAATTTCAAATCCATCTCCATTTACTGCTGGATCAGCGTAGTGGAATATAGTTATTGATCCACCAGTAGAAACAATCGTTCCTGGGCTTCCCGTTGTATTGCAGTATCTCCCAAGCGAGGCAGCGCTGGTATTTGGTCCATCAAAAAATTCTATGTAATCATAATCACATGGCGGAGTTCCCCCGCTACCCGGCTCTATATCGAAGGAAATGATGTTGAGTGTTACGATTGAAGCTCCTGTTGGGGAAATTGTTATTTGACAGG
This sequence comes from Bacteroidota bacterium, assembly GCA_002401055.1. GTDB lineage: Bacteria > Bacteroidota > Bacteroidia > NORP154 > NORP154 > NORP154. The sequence continues at coordinate 3,139 of NVRZ01000224.1, read as the reverse complement.
TAGTGTTGTCCGCATAGGTTCCAGAGGGGCCTCCATTGTCAAAGACGGTACCCGTACATTGGGTTTGAGTGCTAGCGGAACCCGAAAGTGGTAGGTTCACAACACAGGCAATATTTGAATCAACCGTTATGTACGCCAATTTGGTAATAGAATCTATTCCGCAAGGGTTTCCATCCGCAACTAGGCTTACCGTAAATGTGCCATAACTATTAAAAGTATAGGTAGGTGATGTTGTTGTATCCGTACCGCCATCTCCAAAATCCCAATCAAAAGTTCCGCCATTGGAACTTAGATTTGTGAAAGGAACGGTAAAAGGAGCTGAACAAGACATTGCCGGTGTTGCGCTAAAATCAGCTGTTACGGTGGAGTCGAATATGGGGCCAACTCCCACTGCATACCAGGCATCAGTGGTGGCCACTAATTCCGGGCTGCAAGAGCCAAATAGATCAATTGCTGATTGAATTGCATAGAACCGAGCATCTGCATATTGTGAATTTGAAGAGAGATAAACAGTGAGATTTCTGAATGCGACTGCACCGGCATCAGACATCCCAATTCCATTTATGCTATACGCATCACCATTATCGTTGGTGCCACTTCCGCCATTGGTGAGTAAATAATACCAGAAATTTTGAACCCCGCTGTTGGTATGTACTCCACCATTATCTCCTGTGCCTGAGTACCAGTTTGTGCCTAGGTATGTATCCGGATCCCCATAAGCATTGGGATTTGACATAGAGCGCAGCGTGACACCTATGTCCTCACCAACCAACCAATTGGCAGTCCCAGGTTTTCCATAGAATTCAACGCTCGTTCCCCAGATATCACTAAAGGATTCGTTCAATGCGCCGGATTCGTAGGAGTAGACAAGTCCGGCAGTGTAATTCATCAGTCCGTGCCCGATCTCATGACCAGCAATATCTAACGCAGTAAAAGGATTGTAGCTCCCCGACCCGTCACCGTAAGTCATGCGTTGTCCATCCCAAAATGCGTTATTATATCCGCTGCCGTAATGCACATAACTTAACAATGCAATCCCATTCCCATCAATGCTATTTCTATTGTGTTCGGACAATAAGTAGTCATAGGTCATTTCCGCCCCCCAATGAGCATCTGTAGCATATTCATCCAGGTTTCCGTTGACGTTATTCCAAAAATTATCTGCATCTGTAAAATCTACCGCATTGCCATAATTGGTTCCCTCATTCATATCGTAGGTTCGAATGCCGTTTCCCCTTCCAGTCTCCCGTAAGCGATAAGTACTTCCTGTATAATCAGCGGTCATGGTTCGGTTTCCGCTATAAGCAGTAACAGCTGTTCCTACGGCATCTGCAATGTGAATTCTTTGGTTTTTAATAAGAATATTACCATTCAAGGCATCTACATAAATATATGCCCTTGATACCGGTTGGTGCGCGTAGATATCGAATTTGTAAGCAAGTCTTAGTTTAGCATTAGGATTTTCTCCAATATATACCAACTCAGCTATTGGAAAAAACGTAGCGTTGGAATCTCCAGATTCTAGTTTTATAAATTCCTCTTCAACAGGAATTTGCCACTTATATATGCTTGCATTCACGGAAGCTAAAGCAAAGGCCAAGGCTTCCGGCTCTGATATTGCAGCAACTGTACTGAGGCTCAATTCATTAAAAATCAAGCCATTCATCGATACAATCTTTCCGGCTTTGGTATGTAGGATGTAGCAGGAATATTCAACAGGTTTATTGTCATATTGCTGCTGATATTTATAATGAACGAATCCTAGCTGATCCGGAGCGGTGCTTATTAATTTAAATGTAGAGCGCTTGTCTATAGCGAAGGCTTTATGCACCCAGGCGTTAAACATATCTAATTCCATTTCTCTTCCTTCCTGAAAGCGAATGAATTCGGGAACCGTACTGTAATTGCTCACTTTGACCAGTCGGGCGCTTGAAATAAATTGGTCTGCCTCCTGGCCCCTGTATACCTGAGCATTGACTTGAATCGTGCCACAAAGGATGACGCATACCAATGTCAATTGGCCTAGAATTACATGAATTTTCATGATTGGGGGATTAACGAGTAGGTTGAAGAGTTTCTGTTTTGGTATCCGAAATTTAACGAAAACAAGTGAAAATGACAAGTTGACGGATAAAATATGAGTAAATTTGTTACACGTGAAAACCGAGCTTTCATATCAGGTTAATGACATTGACGCCTACAAATCAAAGTTGATGAATTGGGCATCAAAATTCGACTCTTGTTGTATTCTTCAAAGTAACAGGACTGGTCAAGATATCAATAGTAAAAATCCGTCAGAAAAAAGCTATGATCTTCTGGTAGCGTCCGGGGGGCTCAGGTGTTTTGAAGGAAATGATTCAGATTCTTTTGAGAGCTTAAAAAGCTTTTGTTCAAGTGCAAATAGTTGGGTCTTTGGTTTTTTTACCTATGATCTAAAGAATGAACTTGAGGATTTAAAATCAGAGAATTATGATGGTGTAGGGATGCCGTCGTGTCACTTTTTTAATCCTGAGTATTTGTTCATGATAAATGGAAATGAAGTAACTCTACAGCTTGCGGAAGGCGACTCTGAAGGGGCGAAAAAACTCAAAGGTGAAATAGAACGAATAGACAATACCCCAGAGGAAATTAACGAAATTCAGTCCATTTCACAGAGAATAACAAAAGAAGCATACTTAAAATCTGTAAAAGAGATTAAAGAGCACATCAGCTATGGCAATATTTATGAACTCAACTTTTGCCAGGAGTTTTATGCTGAGGATTTTAAAATAAACCCATTTCAGTTGTTTGAGAAGTTAAATTCAATTTCTGAAACCCCGTTCGCCTGCTTTTACCGCTTAGATGAGAAGTACCTAATATGCGGGAGCCCAGAGAGATTTATAAGGAAAAAGGGCAGTCAAATCATATCACAGCCTATCAAGGGAACAATAAAAAGAGGCAATACAGAAGCGGAAGATTTGGCTTTGGCTCAGAACTTGGCCCAAAGCGAGAAAGATAAAAATGAAAATGATGACTACTCATTCTGGTATCGTGATTTATCGGTCTTAAAGGAGTCTGACCAATTACAAAAATATACTAATAAAGTAGTTAAACTTGGCCAACCCGCCATTTTAAAGATTGAATTGAAAAAAAGTAGTAA
>NVRZ01000223.1 GCA_002401055.1 Bacteroidota bacterium | reverse complement strand
AGGGAAGCGGTGATAAAAAGAAGGGAATTTACCGCTCAATACTATATGGGACGTTCATTATGGTGATCTACTTTTTGTTGAGTTTGCCATTCCATTTGCTCCCTGATATTGACCCGGAAGTACTGAATAGGATATCTACCAACACCTGGTTAAATCTGGCCTTTTTTACCATATTCATCATATTTGCCATTTCATTTTTTGGATACTTTGAAATCGGTCTTCCAAGTAAGTGGGCAAACAAAGCCGACACAGCTTCGGACGTTGGCGGAGTAATCGGAATATTTTTTATGGCACTTACTCTGGCCATTGTTTCATTTTCGTGTACCGGGCCTATTTTGGGTACTCTGTTGGCTGGAACATTAAGTTCTGAAGGCGCAGGAGTCATCAGTATAATGGGGATGGATTTACAATTGGTTGCGGTAAAACTATCAATAGGTATGACAGGCTTCGGGTTGGCCCTTGGATTGCCTTTTGCGTTGTTTGCAGCGTTTCCTGGGTGGTTACAATCGCTTCCTCAATCAGGCGGGTGGTTAAATACGGTGAAGGTGGTGCTGGGCTTCTTGGAGGTTGCGCTGGCAATTAAATTTTTCTCAAATGCGGACCTTGTAGAGCAGTGGGGCCTCCTCAAGAGAGAGACGTTTTTTGCGCTGTGGTTCATTATTGCAATAGCATTGGGCCTTTATTTCTTCAAGAGGATCAAATTCCCACATGACAGCCCTGGTCGTGATGTTTCAAAGTCGAATTTGGTTTTAGGTGCCATTACCATATGTTTTGCTATCTATTTATTACCTGGCATGTGGGCAGGAAACTGGTGGAATCACAATGCTCTAAGTGGGTTTCCTCCACCAAAATATTATAGTTATTCTGCCCATGAGCACGAAATCAAGGTGTTCACTGATTATGATGAAGGATTTGCTTATGCGAGGGAGGTAAACAAACCAGTGATGATCGACTTTACGGGTTGGGCATGCGTAAATTGTCGTAAGATGGAAGACAACGTATGGACGGAAGATTCAATTAAGAAGATTCTCAATGATAAATACGTGGTAATTTCTTTGTACGTGGATGAAAAAACCGTACTTCCAGAGGATGAACAACAGGTTATTGAGGTTCCTACAAGTGATGGTGGCACTAAATTGAAAAAGTTAAGAACTGTTGGTGATCGATGGAGCACGCTTGAAACCTTAACATTCGCGAGTAATACGCAACCTTATTACATTCTATTGAGTACCGATGAAATATTATTGGCCAATCCTATAGGATATAGCTACGCACAGGATCTAAAACGTTATTCGGATTATTTGTACTGTGGTCTTGATGCATTTCAAAAGCTGCAAAAAGAACAGGATTCAGGCGGATCAATAATGTATTAAATATGAGTATGTCGTCAGAACAAATTCAGAAAAACTTTCAGGAAGCCAAAGATGTATTGGAGGCTTTTACTGCCGACGACTCTACCTTGGAGGCAATTGTAAATGCAGGAGCAATGTTGGTTGCGGCCTTAAAATCGGGGAACAAAATTATCAGCTGTGGCAATGGAGGATCTATGAGTGATGCAATGCACTTTGCGGAGGAGCTCTCTGGAAAATTTCGTAATGAACGCGAGGCTATGGCGGCTGTTTCAATTTCGGACCCATCACACATTACCTGTACAGCAAACGATTATGGATTTGAATATATCTTCTCGCGATATGTAGAAGCCTTAGGGAAGGAAGGAGATGTCCTCCTTGCAATCAGCACCAGCGGGAACTCTGCCAACGTGCAACATGCCATAGAGGCAGCGAAGAAAAAGGGATTGAAGGTTATTGGCTTAACGGGCAATGACGGAGGAAAGATGGCAGGATTATGTGATGTTGAGATAAGAGTATCGCACAGAGGCTATTCAGACCGAATCCAAGAGGTACACATCAAAATCATCCACTCGCTGATCCACTTTGTCGAGCTCCATACTTAGTCCGCAATAATTAATAACTTTGTTGCGCGGAAACAAAAAAAGAATCGTGGAAACGGAGTTCGCAGCGTTTAGCTTATTGCGCGTGAGTTTCTCGATGTTAGGATCGGATAGAATAAAACAAAAAAAGCGTCAGTAAGAGTTTGTTTTCTGACTGCTGAAATAAAAAAGGCTTCAGTCTTTCCCTTCCAGTACCTAAGTTTTCTCAATTAAATAAATTTTTCAAAGATGTTAGTTAAAACATATGGCAGCGCTGTATCTGGGATAGATGCGTTTACAATTACAATAGAAGTTAATATTGGACAGGGAATCAATTTTTATATGGTTGGATTACCTGATAATGCAGTTAAGGAAAGTCAGCAGAGAATTGAGTCTGCTCTTAAAAATGTTGGCTATAAGTTGCCAGGCAAAAAAACGGTAATCAATCTTGCGCCGGCTGACATCCGAAAGGAGGGATCGGCTTATGATCTGCCTCTGGCTATAGGAATTCTGGCCGCTTCAGAACAGATAAAAGCTGAGACAATAGGTGATTATATGATAATGGGTGAGTTGTCACTAGACGGCGGCTTGCAGCCAATTAAGGGTGTGTTACCAATTGCCATTAATGCCAGAACAAAAAAGTTTAAAGGCATCATCTTGCCAAAAGAAAATGCCAAAGAAGCGGCAGTTGTAGATAATTTGGAGGTGTATGGAGTAAGCAATATTAAAGAGGTAATTGACTTTTTTGAGGGAACAACCGCGTTGGAGCCCGTTGTTGTTGAGACCCGCAAGGAATTTTATGATCATTCAAAGGTTTCTGAATTTGATTTTGCCGATGTAAAAGGACAGGAGAATATCAAAAGATCCTTAGAAATAGCGGCAGCGGGTGGGCACAATGTTATTTTGATTGGCCCGCCAGGTGCTGGTAAGACCATGCTGGCAAAGCGCCTCCCCACGATCTTGCCACCATTAAATTTGCACGAAGCGTTGGAGACTACCAAGATTCACTCTGTAGCGGGCAAAATGGGCAAGCATACCTCTTTGGTTTCTACACGGCCATTCAGGTCCCCGCACCATACGATTAGCGATGTGGCTTTGGTTGGTGGAGGTGGGTTTCCTCAACCCGGGGAGATTTCCTTGGCACATAACGGTGTTCTTTTTCTGGACGAATTGCCAGAGTTTAAACGCTCAGTGTTAGAGGTTATGCGGCAACCTATAGAAGATCGCTATGTAAGTATTTCCAGAGCCAAGATGACGGTGGAGTTTCCAGCGAGTTTTATGTTGGTTGCATCTATGAATCCCTGCCCTTGTGGTTACTATAACCACCCTGAAAAGGAATGTGTTTGTGCTCCTGGAATAGTTCAGAGATACCTGAACAAGATATCAGGCCCTCTCCTTGATAGGATAGACATTCACGTAGAGGTTACTCCTGTTGCCTTTTCCGAACTCTCTGGCACTTCAAGATCAGAATCTAGCGCAAAAATCAGGGAAAGAGTAACAGAAGCTAGAATTGTTCAGGAAAATCGCTACAAGGATGTTGAATCGGTTCATAGCAATGCTCAAATGACCACAAGGCAATTGCGTGAAATCTGCAAGATTGACGATGCGGGAAAGAAGCTTCTTCAAACTGCTATGGAGAGATTGGGCTTGTCGGCTAGGGCGTATGACAGGATCTTAAAGGTATCAAGAACGATTGCTGATCTGGAAAAATCTGCTGACATCAAAAATGAGCACCTTGCTGAGGCTATTCAGTTCAGGAGTCTGGATAGAGAGAATTGGGCGGGGTGATGCAGCACTCCATCATCTAATGTAAACCGTCATTCTGAGTGAAGCGCAAGCGTAGCGAAGAATCTCCCGAACTAACCTAGGTATAAGTTAGAGAGTACCCTTAAGAGGCGCTTCTGCTCGGGGATAAAGATTCTTCGCTTCGCTCAGAATGATGGTTGCCTAAATATCCTTTTGAGTTGTTTCATCGGTGTTTCATCAACCTCCCCTTCATCTTACTCTCAAAGAATGAGTGCAACGGAAAGATCAGAGCCGCAATTCCAGCATTGAACAAGAGCTTAATACCTGGCGCCCCACCTGACCACCCATCTATATACGGGTCTGCCAATACGAGAAAGAACTCAAAAAGGATAAGGAATGAAAAGAAGATAATTCCCTCTGCTGTTCTTTCACTAACATTTACAAATCCAAGAGAGAGTACTCCACCAAAGAGCACAAGAATAGCAATAAGGATTACAGAATATTGAAGATTGTCCCGCCTGCTCGTTTCTTCAGCATTGAGCCGAGCAGCTTCTTTTTCTTCTTGCTCGTTTACCAATTGAGCCTTTTCAAATTCATACTTCGTTTGCTGACGGATTGTGCTCTTTTGCGTCTCCTCATTTTTCATGCTGTCCCGCATTTGAACATGTAGTTCGAACATATCCAGGGCTTCTTTAAAGCGCGCCTGACGAAGGACGGGGCCCGTAGTTAGGTTGCCTTGTTGCTTGGCGACTAGACTCAACAAACTCGCGCTTGCCTTTATACGATTAGGAGAGCCAGCCTCTTGGGCGAGTTGTAAGCCTCGCTCTCCAAATTGTTTTGCGCGTATCAGGGCATCCCATTCGCTCATGCCCAACTCACGCCAACTAGTCTGATAAACAAACCCCATGTGGTTCAAAGAGTTAGCTATTCCGCGTTTATCTCCTATTTCTTCTCTCATTGCTAAACTTTTACCGTAATGCTCCAAGGCTTGGGGTATATCGCCTTGTTTCTTATGAATAAAACCAATATTGTTTAAGCTTACAGCTATTCCGCGTTTATCTCCTATTTCTTCTCTTATAGCTAAACTTTTATGATAATACCCCAAGGCTTGAGTTATATCGCCCAGAGACTTATGGATAAACCCTATGCTGTTTAAAGAGCTAGCTATTCCACGTTTATATCCTATTTCTTCTCTTATAGCTAAGCTTTTATGGTAATTCTCCAATGCTTGGGTTATATCACCTTGATTCTTATAGATAGACGCTATGTTGATTAAAGAGGTAGCTATTCCGCTTTTATTGCCTAGTTCTTCTTGAATAGCTAAACTTTTATGCAGATACTTCAAGGCGTGAATTATATCGCCCTGAGACTTATAGATAAGCCCTATGCTGTTTAAAGAGATAGCCATTCCTTCTTTATCTCCTATTTCTTCTCTTATAACTAAGCTTTTACGGAAATACTCCAAGGCTTGGGGTATATTGCCCTGATTCAGGTAAACAACCCCTATGTTGTTTATAGAGTTAGCTATTCCTTTTTTACCCGCCTTCGCTAATGCTTCGTCGGACGAGTTCCCTATTTCTTCTTTTATCTTTAAACTCTTCAGATAATACTCTAGTGCTTTAGGCATATTTCCTTGACTGTTATAGATATACCCAATATTGTTTTGGGCTTCGGCAAGGGACCATAGATACTTTTTCTGCAGGGTGGGTTGGTGGCCAACTGTTAGGTTCTTTTCAGCCAGGTCATGGGATTTTTGAAACAGAATCAAAGCCGAATCTGGGTTGTTCATATAGACTTGCTCGCCCCAGATTAGATAGGCATTACAAACTGAGGTGTCATGTTCGGCCTCTATAATAACAGACTTCAATGAATCTACAATCCTCGAACTTTGAGCCTGAGCCGTAATGGCTGAGAGAGAAAAAAGGAGTGCTATGAAGTATCGTCTAATACTCACCTGCTGTTAGTTTTTTAGCGAAGTTCGTGCCTGTGCACGGTAGTGCCGCTTTCGCACGCAGGCGTGAACCTTCGGTTTCACAGCTCTAATATAGGGAATCAACATTAAGCCATCCAACACATTAAGATGGACAGAGAGGGTTGGGCGGGGTAGAACGATTAAAGATTGGCAAATTTGGATTATAGGCTTTATTGAACTATTTCAACAGCGTAACATGCCCGACATATTGGTGT
>NVRZ01000222.1 GCA_002401055.1 Bacteroidota bacterium | reverse complement strand
TTACAGACGGAACATGTACTGATGTTTTTACCGCGATAATTACTGTCCATCCTGATCCTACCCTTTCAATTGTTCCAACTGACGTTTCATGCTTTGGTGTGTGCGACGGCTCAGCCGACCTGACCATGTTAACGGGAACAGCTCCTTATACCTATAACTGGTCAAATTTTGAAACTGCACAAGATATCAGTGGTGTGTGTGCTGGCACATATGATGTAACGGTTACAGACGGCAACGGATGCGTGGTAATTGGGACCGTAACTATCAATGAGCCACCTGAGATAACGATTGCTTTAACTCCAACTAATCCATCTTGTAATGGTGATTGCGACGGAAGTATTTCCGCGTCAGTGGGCGGAGGAACCCCTTCTTACACTTATTTGTGGAATGACCCAGCAGCCCAAACCAATGCCACAGCTACAGGATTATGCGCTGGATTGTACAAATTAATAATCACTGATTTAAATGGATGCTCAGATAGTGACACGGTTTCACTGGTAGTTCCTCCAATACTGTCAGCCGCAACCGCCGGCACTAATGCAACATGTTTTGGTGTTTGTGATGGAACTGGAACGGCAACCCCATCAGGAGGAACGCCGCCTTACACTTACAGCTGGAGTGACCCAGGATTTCAAACCAATGCAACGGCAACCGGTTTATGTGTGGGTACCTACAATGTAACGGTAACGGATACAGCTCTGTGCGACACAGTTGTAAGTGTTGTTATCGGTGAACCTCTCGCTATGGTGTTAACACCTTCTGCTATCGCTGCCACGTGCGGAAATGCTGACGGGTCGGCTTGTGTATCAGTAACTGGCGGAATTTCTCCTTACACCTATGCCTGGAATGATACCGGCACTCAAACTAATAATTGTGCAACTGGATTACTCGCTGGTGGTTATAATGTAATTGTAACAGACTCTAATGGTTGTACGGCAACAATAGCAGTATCAGTTAATGATGTCGGCGCGCCAACTGCAAGCATTTCAGACAGTGTTAATGTGAATTGCTTCGGTGGAAGTGATGGATCTGCAACGGTTCTTGCCACTGGAGGGACCTCACCTTATACCTACTCATGGAATGATCTCGGAACACAAACCACTGTGCAAGCCACCGGGTTGATTGCAGGAACCTATACTGCAACCATTACAGATAGTAATGGGTGCGTGGCTGCGGCTTCGGTCACTATTCTTGAACCGCCTGTGGTTAATGCCTCTATTACAGCATTCAATGATGTGAGTTGTAACCTTGTATGTGACGGCGATGCAACAGTTTCTGCTTCTGGTGGATCGGGTCCGTATACATATGTGTGGAGTACCTCTCCTACGCAGAGCAACGCAAATGCAACAGGCCTTTGTGCAGGTACTTTTATGGTAACCGTAACCGATAGTCTTGGTTGCAATGATACAGTTTCGGTTAACATTGCCGAGCCTCCAGCTTTAACATTGGCTCTTAGTGGGACAAACGTAAGTTGTAATGGTGGATCGGATGGATCGATCGATGCAACAACTGATGGTGGATCGCCGACATATACATTTAGTTGGTCAAGTGGGCCTACAACTGAGGACATCTCAGGCTTAACCATAGGAACTTACATTTTAACTGTTACGGATGCACAAGGATGCTTTATAATTGATAGTGTCCAAATCACAGAACCATTAGCGTTAACCGTATCAATTACGGCTGTTGATGCAAATTGTGGATTGTCAGATGGTTCGGTAACAGCTACGCCAACAGGTGGAAGCGGTAGCTACACTTATATTTGGGATGATACGGGCACATCTACGAACTCGACTGTAAATAATCTCCCAGCAGGAACATACAACGTAACAGTTACTGATTCGCTTGGCTGTCAGGTATTGGGCTCCGGTATAATCCTAGATATCCCAGGTGGTACCGCCTCTGCTTCAGTAGTTTCTAATACCTCGGGTTTTGGCATTTGTGACGGTGAGGCAATTGGCTCAATGACTGGTGGTACCCTACCCTACACTTACATCTGGAATGATCCACTAAATCAGAGTACGGCATCAGCAGATAGCCTTTGCGCTGACACATTCTGCATTACAATAATTGATGCAAATGGATGCGCTGACACCGCGTGTATCGAAATCTTAGAACCAGGTGCAATAGTTCTCACGATTGTAGGAACAGATTTACTATGTAATGGAGTATGCATTGGGGCGGCAGACTTAACTGTTGTTGGGGGTGTGGCGCCTTACAACTATCTATGGAGTAATGGACTTACTGCAGAAGACATAATAAATTTATGCGCCGGAACATATTCAGTTACTGTTACCGACTCTAATGGAGTTCAAGCAGTGGCTTCAGTAATTATTCTTGAACCGACCCAACCATTAGCAGCTACGGTTCTGGGTACAGATGTGCTCTGCAATGGTGATAAGACCGGTGCAATTGATCTCACAATAACTGGTGGAACACCACCTTACACTTATCTATGGTCTCCTAATGGGGAAACCACAGAAGACTTATCCAATCTCGGAGTTGGTACCTACACAGCAACCGTAACAGACACCAATGGCTGCACAATTAGTATTAGCTATACCGTAACTGAACCGCCTTTATTGACAATAATTACAGCTCAAAATGAAGCAAATTGCGGCCAGGCAGATGGAGATGCCACAGCATTTCCATCTGGTGGAACTGGGATTTACACATATTCCTGGAACACAAGCCCAATACAAACCAATGCCACTGCAACGGGACTTCTTTCTGCGAACTATGTGGTTACGGTAACGGACAGTGCTGGTTGTGTAAATACGGCTACAGTGACTATTAGTGACGTTCCCGGAGGAATTGCTGCAGCTGTGGTAAATAGCGACGTTTCTTGCAATGGTGTTTGTGATGGACAGGCTGCTGCCAGTGTTGTAGGAGGCACTTCATCATTTACTTATAGCTGGGATGACTCAGGTACACAGGCAACAGCGATGGCAACCGGACTTTGTACTGGAACATACCAAGTAATTGTTACAGATGCAGTAGGATGTATGGACAGTGCATCAGTTGTTATTACAGAACCTGTTCTTCTTACTGCCGCAGTAGTTGGTATGGATGTAACATGTAATGGTTCCTGCGATGGATCGGCAACCGTAACTCCCGCTGGAGGCACTTCGCCGTACACTTACTTATGGAATACCAGTCCATCACAAAGCAATATTACTGCAACGGGCCTTTGTGCAAATTCTTATGATGTAACTGTTACTGACGCAAAAGGTTGTGATACCATAGTATCAGTGGTAGTTAATGAGCCTTTAGCGATTGTGGTAAGCACCACATATATTTCATCAAATTGTGGTCAGGCAGACGGTGAGGCAACTGCCTCTGCAGTCAATGGTATTTTACCATACACTTATTTATGGAGTGACCTTGGGTCTCAAACCAATGCAAATGCTACCGGGTTATTGGCAGGAAGCTATAGTGTCACCGTTACGGATTCCAGTGGTTGTTTTGGGATGGGTAATGTGGCTGTTTCTGACTCTACCGGGCCAACTTCAGCTATGACTGATTCTATAGATGTGACTTGTAATGGCGATTCTGATGGAGAGCTGACTGTTACGGTTACAGATGGCCAGCCACCGTATACATATCTATGGAACGACATAGGGGCTCAAACGACCTTTACTGCTACTGGATTACCTGTTGGAACATACACCGTCTTAATAACAGATGCTGTTGGCTGTACAACCAGCTCCTCTGCAACTGTTAACGGACCTGCTGCACTTGTAGCATCAATATCTGCTTCTTCCAATGCCAGTTGTTATGATGCTTGTGATGGAACGGCTACGGCAGCTGCCACAGGAGGTACTACTGCTTACACTTTTCTGTGGAGTGATGGGCAAAACGTGTCAATTGCAACAGGGCTTTGCGACTCAAGTTATTTTGTAGTTGTATCTGATGCCAATGGCTGCTCAGATACTGCCTATGTGGTTATTACGGAGCCCCTACCTCTCACAGTTGCATTGTCGTCAACAGCCGCCAGCTGTAGTGACACATGTGATGCAACAGCGACAATTGTTGCAGGAGGAGGAACAACACCTTATACTTATTCCTGGAACGACCCAGGTACACAAACCACAGCAATAGCAACAGGTCTATGTGATGGCACTTATGTAGGCCAAGTAACCGATGCCAGTGGCTGCGTGTCAAATTCAACTCAAATAGTAGCTGAACCATTGCCACTAGCCACTACAATTAACGCAGTAGGAGTAGATTGTAATGGAGACTGTGACGGGACGGCTGACCTTACGGTTTCAAATGGTGTAGGGCCATATACGTACATATGGAGTAATGGCGCAACAACCGCCTTGATAACAAATCTATGTGGTGGAACTTATACTGCGGATGTGGAGGATGCGAACGGATGTTTGATATCTGATGTTGCCTTGATATCCGAGCCTGCTGCATTGACAAATACATTCACCATTGTAAATGTCGATTGTAATGGTAACGCAAATGGAAGTTCAACTGCCAGCATTGCGGGTGGAACAACGGCTTACACTTACCAGTGGAATGATCCTGGACTCCAAACTTCAGCCGGTGCAACCGGATTGACTCCTGGAACTTATACCATTAATGTTACTGACAGCAATGGATGTATTCTGGTTGACAGCGCAAGCATAACAGAACCAGCAGCTATTGTTCTTGTTATTGACACCATGGGTTCAAATTGTGGTCAGGATGATGGCTCCGCTACCGTTACTGTTTCCAGTGGAAGTGGTCCTTTCACTTATGCTTGGGATGATCCAGGAACTCAATCAACTGCAGCTGCAACTGGGTTGTTTTCTGGTACCTATAATGTAATAGTAACGGATGCATTTGGTTGTACACAATCTGAAATTGCCATCGTAAATGATCTTGGAGCCCCAACAATTACCATCTCCTCATTCAGCGACGCAAGTTGTATGGGATCATGTGATGGCTTCGCTACGGTATTGGTTATAGGAGGAACTCCACCTTACACCTATAGTTGGGATGATCCGGGTACTCAAACTACCGCCCTTGCAACAGGATTGTGTGCTGGCACATATGTTATTAATATTATAGACTCCAACGCTTGCTCTGGCTCTGCCTCTGTTATAATTGGAGAACCAACTGTGCTGAATGTGGTCATCCTGTCTCAAACGCCTACCACTTGTAATGGCGATTGTGATGGTACAGCTAGCGCACTTGTATCTGGAGGCACAACATCATATACCTACCAATGGAACGATGTTGGTACTCAGACAACGGCCAATGCGGTTAACCTATGTGCCGGAACATATGGGCTCACAGTAGAAGATGCGAACGGCTGTATTGATACAGTTTCCGTGGTAATAGTAGAGCCTCCCGTTATATCTTTAAACTCTTCAGTCATTGATGCAAATTGCGGACTCTCAGATGGTAGTCCATGCGTTACAGCCAGTGGAGGCAATGGTTTATTCGCTTATTCCTGGGATGATCCAGGATCTCAAAACACATCATGCGCATTTAATATTCCGGCCGGATTATACACAGTATTAGTAACGGATATTTTAGGCTGTACAGCCTCATTGAGTGTTACCGTAAATGACATTCCTCCAGGTGTTGCTACAATATCATCTACAACAGATGTTAGTTGCAATGGAGGTAGCGACGGGTCTATCACAGTATCGATCGCTGGAGGCACAACTCCATTTACGTATTTATGGGATGATCCTCTTGCACAAACAAATTCTTCAGCAAATGGACTTGCTGCAGGAGGAGCATCTGTTAGTGTTACGGATTCGAATGGATGTGTGATAAGCGCAGTTGGATTGATTGGTGAACCAATCGCAATGGCAGTTACGTTTACCAGTGATAGCGCCCGTTGTTTCGGCGTCTGTGATGGATCTGCCAC
>NVRZ01000221.1 GCA_002401055.1 Bacteroidota bacterium | reverse complement strand
TTATTCCTTTGCTTTCTTTTATCAAATTTTACATCCATTTGTGTAGTGTTGTGCTCGATTCTTTTATTACTTCCAGGGTTTTTAATGGTGCTTCGTTTTGTTTCATGCTTTGATCTTAGACACATTCATCCTCAACTCTTATATTGTGCTTAGATGGAGAAGCTCGGGTTGTAGATGAAGCTTTGCTTGTGGCTCTAGCTTTCTCACGCTGAACGTTGTTGTATTTTGCGGTCAGTTCTGTTTCTCTTGTCTTCAAATCTGAAATTTTGTCGATTACTGCTTGCTTGTACTTTTGTGTCATGTCTGTCAGGGCATCGCCTGACTTATTGGGATCAAGCCAGTAAGCATTAATTGTGACATTTAAATCTAAATCGAATTTCTTGTCTCCCAGTTTAAGTTTGGTTTTTGAGTAGGATACATCGAGACGTTTAGGAACAAGCCTAATGAAATTACCGTCACTTGACAATTCAGCACCAAGGCCCAATACAAGAGCTGTATCCATTTTCTGTTTTTTCCCCTTTACTAATCTAACAAACCTTATCTCTTCAATGTTTATTCCCGCCTTGGATGTATTATCTGTATAGAACATGTCATCAGAGTTTTTGGCACTGTAGACCGCTGCATACTTCTTCCGTTCACTAGCAACTACTTTAGAAACTCCTCTTACCGCCATGTTGATAGCGTAGGGTGCTGCTATCAAAGGAAGCACACCTCTGGTTCTAGTTTTGTTTTTGGCTTCCATTACGCTATTGACAGGAAACGAATTATTCTCATCACTAAAATGTATGATTTCCACATAAACTTCTTCCCCTTTTGATTTATGCGAGTATTTATACGCTATACAGCTGTTTAGAAATAAGATACTCCCTGTTATCAGATATATGTAAAATATATTCCTGGATTTCATGACTAGATATTAAAAATTAAAAGGCGTTCAGTTGTTAAGATAGGAAATTTTGTTTGGCTCACTATATTTATTTTTCATGCTGTAATTTTCATGTAAAAATACGAAAGAGCAATTCTGAGAATAAACTTATTAACCTACAGAATAATTTAATAACTCCAACTGTTGGTCCAGCTGTTGAAGAAGTCGAAGCCAATTTTGATTTCACCACGAATATCCGATTGATTGCTATCCGATATAGCGTAATAGGTACCCACCTTCATCACTTGCCTTCTTATACGGAATGGCCATTCTAAGCCAATAAATATTTCCGCATGGTTAAAACCCTTCTTTTCCATTAGAAGTATCCCAATACCTCCGGCCAATTGTAGTCCGGTCTTTTTTATTATAGGAATTTTGTTTAACAATGTGCCGTTGAAGTTGTGTAAGTAATTTAACATGAGGTAAGGGCCATTTGTGGAAATTGCGGAGTAACCAGGTCTTAATAATTGAAAGCTTTTAAGTGGATTGCTAAAGAGGTACATATCGCTACGCCTAAAATATTTGTAATCCGTTATTTGTACATTCTTAGAAGTCAAATAGCCTCCAACCATCGCTCGTATTTTGCTCACGCCGATGGTACCTACTTTGATGTCGTCTTTAAACTTTAGTTCCATAAAGTCATAATCAGCAATACTTCTGAAGAAACCTGGAATTCCTTTCTTGTACCAAAGCGTAATGGTGGGCCATTTACTTGGAAGGTTAATCTTCTTGTAAGGTTCGGTCATGTATTTTTGACCAAACGTATAGCGTACCTTAATGTCAATTAGAAATTCTTCAAAGGGG
The DNA here is from genome assembly GCA_002401055.1 of Bacteroidota bacterium. GTDB lineage: Bacteria > Bacteroidota > Bacteroidia > NORP154 > NORP154 > NORP154. Next base: position 4,186 of record NVRZ01000221.1, on the reverse strand, counting down.
TCGAATGCTCTTGGCTCATTAAATTCACCAAATAGTGAGTCGCTCCAGCTAGTGAGTTCAATACCTGTAATCGGTTTTTTCTCAACGTACTCCGTAGTAAAATCTATATGAAGGCCGTTGATGAATTCCATATCATGTCCAAGTGAGTAGCCAATTTCACTTATATAATTACCTCTGCTAAATATGGCTTCAACACTTTCGTACTCGTTCAGCATGGTATACGCATTTTTATACTCAGCGTGTATGCTTCCAAATTTCTTAGGTAGATAGAGGACGTCAATTCCCAATATTCCTTTTAGGTCATTATTCTTAAAGCCATAATTAATTAACCAGTCCAACTCTACCTGGTATGCTTTGCTAAATTCTTTGGTTATAGATCCACCTGGGGCATGCCTGTAGCCGCCTACACCGAAAATGTACATTTGCTGAATCAGGGGATCAAAATATAACGTTCGTTTTTTAAAGCTGTTTGTCCATCCAAATCCATTAAAGATATAATCCCAGATAGTATTGCGATTATAAGTGCTGTCATCCTTCATCATATACTCGGCTGTAAGATGGTAAGCATCAATGCTGTCTTGTCTTTTGATAAACTCCTTTTCATCATCTTTAAGGGTAATGGGCCGAATCTTGTTCCAGTAGCTACTGTCCACGTCGGGTGCCGTGTCCGTTACAACCCGTAGCTCGTTATGAAAGAATTTCTTCTCAAAAATTGGGTCCAGTATGTAGTCAGAGTAAATGATCATTGTGTTCCCAAGAATATGCTTTTTCCCCTCCTTGGTGTCATAGAAGAATTCCTCACGGCTCAATAACCAGGTGCTGTCCTGCACGAGGTCATAATCTTGCAGAATTCTGAAATACCTGAAATGATACAGTTCTCTTTTATCAGGCTCCAAGTCAACCGCTTTGATATTCCACCAATCATCTACGATATAGATATATCCTTTAAAAAGTGCTGCATCTGAGCGTTTTGGAATAACTTCAATCTTATTGATCCAATTCCCGTCCTGCATAAACGATTCTTCAAATCTGAACTTATAGCTTAGCATGGCCAATTTGCTCAGGGGGGAAACGAACGGAACGGGACCTAAACTCGGCAGATAAAGATTGTTCTTGTAGAAGTTGAAAGTTGCTTCTGATAGATTTATTTTGAACAAATTTTTATTTACGGATTCTCTCGGGTAGGGGTCAACTTCTGTGTCAAATGTTATAGAGATTTCAATGGTAGCGTTGTAGCTGTCGCTAATGTCTTTAACAGCGGTTTTTATTTCTTTCCACTTGTTCGGAGCTTTAAAATGCGATGTTCCATAGCTCTCATGAAAATTCATGTTTTCTTTGGTGAGGACGTTGGGCAATGTATCTCGCTCCTTGGTGCTCATCGTATCATGCGTCATGAATTCCTTTTGAAGACTTGCCTTAATGTATGTGGAGCAACTAAAGGCGTCAGCGGGTTTTCGGTACTTATGTCTGTTTTCGATGGCCTTTCTAATAATTTCGTAGGCAGGATCTTCCTTGTCCGCAGAAATTTGAATCATGTCAAGCTGGGTTAGCTCCTCCTTAAGAGTAACATTTAATCTTTCGTTTTTATCTCTTATGACAATTGCCAATGTTCTCTTTTTATAGCCTACGGATTGAAAGACGATATTGTATTCTCCCGGATCGAGTTGAAGATAGAACTGACCCTTTAGATTGGTGGCAACACCATAAGTTGTGTTTTGCACGAACACGCTCACGTAGGGAATTGTTTTGCCAAGTGTATCCACAACCACACCTGTAAGCTGAAACGCCAACAGTGAAACTGGGAGCAATAGAAGTACGACCGTGTAAGCAATAAGCTTCATATGCTGAAGATGCAATTGTTGAATAAAAGTTTCAATTCATTGATTCTGAAATGCTCAGAAACTTGTAAATTGGACAGAGGTATTTTTAATAAATCACAAATTTACGTTATCTAGCTAATCATGGAAACAAGTTTGTACATAATGTCTGGGTTATATATACTGGCCGGGACAATGCATTTTATTGTACCAAAGTTCTATTTGAGAATCATGCCTAGGTATATTCCCTATCATAAGGCGTTGGTGGCAATAAGTGGTGTGGTGGAGATTGTGCTTGGGCTGTTATTGCTAATGCCAGAATATAGTTCGCTTGCTGCCTGGGGTATTGTCGCAATGTTAATCGCTATATTTCCTGCAAATCTTAATCACCTCACATCTGCGAAACCAGGAAAAGGGCCACCACTTTGGGTATTATATTTGCGACTTCCGCTACAAGGGGTATTAATTTGGTGGGCTTATCTATTTACGTAAAGATTGAAGGCCGAGATTGCTTCGTTATCCGCCCAATGGCGTTTTTCTCGCAATGCCGATGTGAAAATATCAGACGTCATTGCGAATCTGCCAAAGAGCAGATGAAGCAACTTATACGTAAGGATAAAAGTTTTTACTTCAATCTGATGTTTTTCTTCAGCCTCTCTTCAAAGAAAGAGTGAAGTGGGAAGATCAAGCCGGCGAGTACCGCGTTAAAGCCCAGCTTTATGGCTGGTGCTCCGGAACTTAACTCTTCAATGTATGGGTCAAGCAGTACCAATGTAAACTCAAAGAAGAGTAGAAAAGCGAAGAACACAACCCCTTCAGCTAATCTTATTGGAAGTGAAAATCTCCCTACCATGAAGACACCTGTAAACAACAGAACAATAAAAATCAATATACCTGAGTATTGTAGGTTGTTTCTTCTGGATTCAGCATCTCTTTGGATTTTTTCTTCGATCTCTTTTTTTCTTTTCTCCTCTTCAATAGTTCGCTCCATCTCATATTTTGCCTCTAGCTTGCCAATTTCCTTGCTCTTGTCTTCATCAAAGAGGCTGTCTTTAACTGCAGAGTAGAGAAGCTGATTTGCATATGCTTTCTCATATTGTCCCTCTGCAGAGTAAGAATCGATAAGGTCCAGATAAATTCTTTTTCTTTCTTGCATGGATTCTAATTTCAGGGATAATTCTTCTGCGTTTTCCAAAGAATCTGTAAATACGCTGTCTTGAGAATAGCTTGTCGTCGGCAAAAAGTACGCGCCAAATATTAGAAGTAGTGCTATTAAACTTGATTTTGTATTCTTTTTCATGAGTGTGGTTTAATTATTATCTAGCTGCAATTCCTACGCCGCCATAGCCTTCATCTATCTTGCTGCCATTTTTAAATACTTTACCTTCAACGGTCAACAGATACCAATCGCCATGTGCCGCAGCGATATCTTTAGCAGTATAACCCTCGTCAACCTTGGCACCGTTCTTAAATACTTTTCCGGATTCTGTTAGTAAATACCAATCTGCACCATCGGCCGCTATTGCGATGCCTGAGTAATCGTCATCAATTTTATTTCCGTTCTTAAACACTTTTCCTGCCTTAGTGAGAACGTACCAATCATTTCCAGCTGCTGCAATATCTTGAGATGCATAATCCTCGTCAATTTTGACACCATTTTTAAATACTTTTCCTCCTTCAGTAAGAATGTACCAATCTCTATCCGTAACAGCGATTCCGACACCAGCATACCCTTCATCGATTTTTGTTCCGTTCTTGAAAATTTTCCCCGCCTTGGTCAATATGTACCAATCAGATCCACTTGCGGCTATATCTAATGCCCCGTAACCGTCATCAATCTTGGCTCCATTCTCAAAGACTTTCCCCACTTCGGTGAGTATATACCAGGTAGATTCATCATGTGGAGCCTTCATGCTAACAAAAAGCATTGACCCAATACTAAATAATATTAGCAAGTGTTTCATCGTAGTTCTATTCACAATTTAGAGCAATTCCTAATTGTATCAAAAATTGTCTCTAATCAATGTAAATCTCCATTAAAATTATTACAAAATCAATATAATATCCAACTATGGCTTTAACGATACATTTTTTTATGGTCCTTTATTGGTCAATTATAATTATTCATCTTCATAAAATACTCTTCAATCTAATTTATTCTAATCATGCCCACTAAACACTGAATAATTAGTTTGGAGTATTATCTTTGCACCCCAAAACAAAAAAGTAAAAGCTAATGAAGTATTCGATATTATTTGTAAGTGCACTGTTAACTTTCGCAACATCATGCACAACGATGGATTCAGAAGAAGGTGGTAATAACGGCACTGATACCACTGAAGCAACTGACGATTTTAAGTATTTAGCAG
>NVRZ01000220.1 GCA_002401055.1 Bacteroidota bacterium | reverse complement strand
TTAATACTGCTCTAGGTTCGAATCTTTAAGGTAAATCGTGCATTTTATTTGCCCAGGCGATAATGAATAATGGGAAGGAACTTGTTGCAGAACAGGCAAAGCTGGATAGAATATTGGAGGCTGATTTTATTCAACAACTATTTTTCGTGTAATTTGCTCAACCGGCGTTTCTACTTTGATGAGATAAATACCTTTGATGTATGTTGACAAATCTAATGTTTTCGTAAGTTTTACAGAGCTTTGAAGTGTTTCGGAAAAGATTGTTTTTCCTTGTATGTCTATGATGCTAATTGTGATGTTTTGAGGTCTAGTTGATGTTGTTTTTATGGTTACGATTTCGTTGGTTGGGTTGGGATAAATTTTTATTCTTGGTTCTGAATTGTCAGAAAGTTGAAGGCCGCTTGACTGTTGAACAGTAAAGATAATCGTGTCAATGTCATAGGTGGTTGGTGGAGCAGTGTCAGCCAAATGATAAGTTAGCTCATAAGTCCCTGCATATAATATTCCGATTGTCAATGTGTCAATTGAAATGCAGGTTGTGGGCATAATTCCTAATGAGTGAGATACATTAACAGTTATAGTGTCATTGTTGATATTTACTGATGAACTGGTCATGGGGCAGTCACTGTATGGATGAAAAGTGTAACCAATTAACTTGACTGTGTCTAATGTAGTCGGATTGTTCGGAATGATGTTTACACTGTCAATTGTTTGTGAATTGTTATTTGGAATAATATTGACATCATCAATATATATTTGAAACCAGTTGTCAGTGGCACCGTATCTAAATGCAATATAACCGGAGTCAGTAACTGTAGTGAGCATGATAGAGGTATCTAACCATTGGTACTGGGGTTGCATATCAGTTAAGTTGGCAAGTTCATAAAAATTTCCACTTGCTGGATTACTTGTTCCTGAACTAAACCAAATTCCAAAATAATCGGAAGGAGTTGTACCTGCAGTTGTAACCACAAAAATTTTAAGACTCAGTTGTGCTGAGGTATTAAATATGAATGGAGGTGATACAAACCAATCATCTGTAGTGTCGGTTGGACTTCCCCCTACGTTGTAATCGTGGAATAGCGAATTGGGCGAAGAAGGAGGAGGATTGCCGGGTTCGTATTTCCAGTTAAATGAATTGACTACGCCTAATCTAAATTCCTGCCATCCAGCCTGCTGGCTTATAGAATCGAATCCTGTGTAATAAGGTAGAGACAAGGATTGTGCTTCAACTTTGAGGATAAATGAGATGGCAATTAATAATAAACCGATTCGTCTAACCATAAGAAATGATTTTAAGAATGAAAAATAAAGATACAAAAAAGGAGGAGATTCTGTTCTCCTCCTTTTCTTGATTCACTTTAGCCTCGCTCCCTACATCTTTCTTATTATGCGCTTTTCCACTTTTCCCTTACACGCGACTATAAGTTCATAAACTCCGGGAGGCACTCTGTACAATGGAATAATACGCTCAGCCGGGCCTGGCTTATAAATACGATTTTCCTTCTCCCACACCCTTCCTTGCATATCAACTAGTCTTATATTGATGTTCGCAGATTCCATCACCTTGAATTTAACATGCAAATTATCACCATTCATTGCAGGATTTGGGAACGCTTCCATATCTTTAAAACAGCCCGGTGGTGTAATGTCATTACCACAAGCTATATTGTTATCTGAATCTACCTTAACAGTTACTACATCATAGCCCTGACAACCATTTGGCGAAGCCATTTGCAACTCATATGAAGTAGTTTTAGAGGGAGATACTTGAATAGATTCGCCCATTCCGATAAAATTTCCTGTAGAATTCTCAAACCATGTATATACTGCTCCAGTAATAATCGGTGATGCAGTTAAAGTAGTAGTGCATCGCCTGCCAATGGTAACATCTTGTCCTGCATCAGGAATAACGCAGTCAGGAACACGAATAGTATAGCGCATACCGCCCAATACCTTACCATCTTCTGTGGCTTCAAGGATATCATAGTTAAAATCTTTATTGCTACCCTTTGGTTGAGCATGAAAATTAAATTGCACTTTAATCTTGTCTAACTCACGAGCTTCAAATGTCATATTTTCAAGCTTTGCATCCGGGCCGGAAATAATAATATTGTAAGGAGAAGTTGCGTTCGGAAAATGGTTCAGCGAATGGTGATGCTCAATTCCGGTAGGTGACATGTGACTGAACTTTCCTGCTTCAAAACCACTTCCCTTCTTGCCGCCTTGTACCCATTTATCATAAACATCTTTTCCAAGATCAATGCTAATCATTCCCTTATCAGTAAAAGGCTTAGATAATTCTTCATCAGGGACCTTAAATAAGAAATCAAAATCTGTGCGAACATTGAATGGATTGCCCACGATTAGACCCTTTTTATCCGAAGTATTTGCATTTACTAATGTGATATTTTTCCAAATTATATTGTTGTTGTTTTTGGTATTGAGGTAAATCAAGTTGCCTTCCGTAAAGGTCATTCCATAAGGTGACGTGCCTGAAGTTTCAATACGAGCTGCCAAACATATATGAGATTCGGTTTCACCGAAATCCGCAGGATCAGGAGCAAACCAATCCAATTTGAGCACTATAGACTCCCCTGGATTGAGAGCGGGAATAGTTACTGTGCCTAGAATATCACCGGTTAGGACACTTCCGAAACCCCAATCATAGAAAAAATTAACCCATGAGTTGTCCCAATCCCCTAATGCGGAGTTCGACCTTGTCCAATATACTTTAAGTTCATCAGTGCCAGTGCCCAAACTGGCTGTACAACCATTATTCCTGACACGCACATATACCCATATCGGATTTATAGTAGTATGCTCTGCACCTTGGCCAATAATACCGTCATCATCTTGATAACGAATCCATATATCCTTGCTAATATGATACCTGTTACCGGTAACTGGATTTGGTTCAATACCGTAATCCTTGGGTTGATCACGCATGTATAAATCAATACCAGCTACACACACGGGGCCTACTTCGTTAATGACTATGCAAAAATCCTGGGACAATCCACCCTGGAGAGTTCCTTTATGGGTAATAGTGGCCGTATATGTTCCGGATGCTGCACCGTAGATACGGACTTGTTCAACATTATCAACAATATTATCGGCTTGAACCGCTGCATTTCCTTCATTCCCCGGTGTAGGATCAAGTGTCCACGGTAAAGTTATTGTACTTGACTGGTCAGTTAATTTCAAATCCAAATCATTAACCAACATTTTATCAGCTGGGTTTAATGAATTCGCAGGCGGAGTACCGGCAGGGTCATTCCATACTATCGTAACACTTAGAAACGCTGAGTTCCCACTATAGGGAAATTCAATATCTATGGTTTGCCCCGGGTCCAACGTTAATTCCTGAATAGTTAAAGGTTCAGATTCGTCAAGTGTAATTAAACGAGCTGCTGTTTCAGTATTTATCAAGCCCCAACCGTGCTGATAGTCGGGTCCATCGTTCGCGCCAGCTTCATCGGCTGATTCTATTACTAAAGCTTTTAAGCTAGCTGCCATCATAAAAGCCCCGTCTCGAGTATTGGAATAATGTTCCTGCAATAAGGCCAAAGAACCGGTTACGCTCGGTGCTGCCATTGATGTGCCGCTTATTTCACAATAACTTTGTCCATTGCATGAACCTGCACAACCTGTTATATTAAATCCGTTCCATAAAGAATATAAACAATCACCATTAGCAACTATGTCTGGTTTAATTCTTCCATCGTCTGTAGGACCCCAACTGCTGAATGAAGTCATAACAACATCTGCCGGTACAGAATAACCAGTAGGAACATCTTGTACTGCTCCAACAGTTAAAATATTTTTTGCAACTCCTATTTGGTCTAAACAATCATAACCATCTGTACCTCCGTCAATTTCACGGGTTACAGTGCTAGCTGTCCACGCAGAACCATTCCAGTAAAAATGCGCTGTTCCGGGTGCAGGTCCCTGTCCTCTGTCATTTCCTGCTGATTTAACTATTAAATAAAAGGGGGCATTATTTGCTATTTGGTCCCATTGTTGTGGATAAATATCATAGAAACCAAAAAGATTATCTTCTGTTGTGCTGACAGATACATTACCAACCCAAAACCAATTGCCTCCACTAAAAACCCATCCCCTTGTAAAACCATATGAATGATTTGAGAATAACATACCATTAGATGCTTCTGTTGCCATCTCGCTTTGGTCAGAGTTCCAGTCATAACATGTTATTTCAGCCAGATTAGCCATTCCTCTGGCATTTGCATCAAGACCTTGTGCGATCATAGTACCTGCGACATGCAGTGGATGAGGAAAATCATCAGAAGCGTTACCACTGATATCAACTTGAGTTAATCGGCTACCAAGTTCTGTGTTGGGCAACATACTAATAATCGGACCATCCCATTCGCCAATAGTCATATTCAACCCTGATAAATTCAAACCGGCACTCCCTCCCGACCAAACGTTATTCGTTGAAATTGTTTTGGCTGCATTCAGATTATTGGTAATATAATATTGAGGTATCCCACTATTACCATCCAATTTTTGTATTTCCCAAAAGGAACCATCAACTACACCTTTGATTGGAAAACCGTTATCGGTAGCCCACTGTTCAGCCAGAATTTTTTCTTGTGTAGATACACTTTGAAAATCTGTAGATAATTGAGTTAGAACGGCTATATTAGTGGCCGCCTGAATCTCTAGTCTCTGGGCGTTTGTCTGCGCAAAGACGGTTTTGTTTATCATTATTAATCCCAGTGCTAAGCTGAGAATAATTGCAACAGAAGAAAATCTTATTTTCTTGCTGGCTTTAGAAAGAATGGATTTTGTCATGATTGTGAAGATTTAATAAAGATTATGAATTATTTCTTTGGTGTTTGAAAGGTCTAATTAATGTTAGCATTACATTTTAACTATTTTTTGAATATAAGATGAATTGTCATTTGTGGTTATTCTAATAAAATAAATTCCTTTTTCAAGATTCTTTATATTTATTTCAACTGTTTTTTCAGGAATGATATTATTTTTCGCCAGGACTTGCTTACCGGTCAAGTCAAACAGGTTTATATCATTAATCCGTTTATTATTGAATTTAAGTGCAACAAACAATTTTTCATTACTTGGATTCGGATATACCATTAAATATTCAACCTTGTTTTTGTCATCAGGTAATGATGAAATTATTGGGAGAGTGAATATTGCTGTGTCAATATAACTTGTTGTAACAAATGTACCGTTGACAGTAGTTTTTTGATTTATTAATAAAACCATATATTGACCTTGATTAATTTGTCCGATTGAAATTGTGTGAACCAATTTGTCAGTGGGAGATGAAGATAATTCATATGAATATTCAGTAAGAAATATTGTATCATTCTTTAGCCTAAAATGCATACTGTCTTCAGCGAAAGTCATAAACGCTCTCTTGTCATTTTCATTTGAAATGTAAATAATGAAATTAACGCTGTCATTACTTGCAGGATTACTAGGCGCAAGGATTACGCTATCAAATGTTGGATTGTTAGAAATGTTAAAAGTTTGTGCCAAAATAATATTGGCTAAAAAACATCCGAGTACTAACGATATACTTTTCTTCATATTAATTTGGTTTGAGATGAGTATACAAGTTAATACATTCATAATGATGAACAGGCCATTGTTACAACTTTTTTACTGCAATTGCATAGTATATTAAATTTCTCAATGTGCTTAACACAAGTACTCTAAAAGTAACGGGCAATTTGAGCTAAACAATACTAAAAAATTTATAAACTGGTCAACAAAATTGAGCAAGAGTACATTACAAAACAAGGGTGAAAACACCACTCTCCTGCTACCATGTTTTCACCGTGTTTAATGGGCATGTAGTGGTTGTTAGCAGAGGGGAAGCAGGTAAATTTATATTAGAGAAAAAATGTAGTAGTGTAGAATTGGGCG
>NVRZ01000219.1 GCA_002401055.1 Bacteroidota bacterium | reverse complement strand
ATATTCGACATCTCTGAAAAAATTGATGACTTCATTGAAAGTGAAGCGCCGATGAAAGCGATTGTCATGGGGTACTACATGAATTTCATACCCTATTTCGTGAACCTATTCAGTCCTCTATTTACGTTCATAGCCGTTATTTACTTTACTTCTAAAATGGCTTCAAACTCCGAAATAATTGCAATTTTAAGTGGAGGAATGAGCTTCACCAGAATGCTTGTGCCCTATGTTATTGGTGCAATAGTGATTACTGTTCTTTCTTTATGGTTAAACAATTTTGTGATACCTGAAGCCAACCAAGGGAGATTGGAATTTGAGGAAACTTATATCCGAAGTCGCTTTTATAATTCGGATCGTAACATTCACAGACAGCTGGACTCGACAACTTTCATTTACTTTGAGCGTTTTGACAACTTAAGAAATATTGGGCACAAGTTTTCAGTAGAGAAAATTGTAGATGGGCAGTTGCAGTATAAGCTATTATCGCAATTGATAAGGTGGGACTCTACAAGTAATAAATGGAGTATCGAAGACTATTACATAAGAGAGATTGATGGATTGGAAGAGAAATTGACCAGGGGGACGAAGATGGACACTGTTCTTGGCATTCACCCCAGCGAGTTTGCCAGAAGAATAAATACAATCGAAACAATGGATTATTTTGAACTGAATGAATTTATTGAAACTGAAAAATTAAAAGGCTCCGAGAAAGTCATATTTTATGAAATAGAGAAGCACAAACGCTTCTCTTTACCATTTGCAACAATTGTTATGACACTAATCGGTGTTAGTTTAGCCAGCAGAAAGGTAAAAGGTGGAATTGGATTTCATCTAGGAATGGGTCTTTTAATTAGCTTTTCGTATATCTTATTTATGCAGGTATCTCTAACGTTTGCAACAAATGCGAATTTGCCCGCCTTCACAGCAATGTGGATACCTAACGTTCTCTTTGCGGGACTGGCCTTGTACCTATTAAAATTAGCGCCTAAATAAAGCAGGACAGCTAAAGAGTTAATTTCCAAACTTGATATTTTCCAAATTGTGAGGTTAGATCAACTGAGCTAGGAAATATCCCATAAACGCTTGACCCGCTTCCAGACAACGAAGCATACACAGCCCCCCTTTCATACAAATCTGATTTAATCTGAGATATCTCAGGAAATGTGCCAAAAACATAATTCTCAAAATCATTAAATATGTACTCGCGCCAATCTCTTATTTTTTTGCTATCCGGATCGATTGCCACCTTGTCCTTGGACCCTTGAATGTGCTTGTAAGCATCACCTGTATCTATATGAAAGTTGGGATAAACCAGTGCTAAAAAGTACCCGCCTAATTTTAGTTCTGTCCTTTCCAATAGATCACCCCGCCCGGTTGCTATAACTGGTTCATTTGTAATAAAAAAGGGACAATCACTTCCAAGTTTCGCAGCTCGAATTTTCATATCCTCAACCGTCATTTTCAACTGAAACATTTCATTGAGCATTAAAATAGTCTTGCTGGCATCAGACGAGCCACCTCCCAAGCCTGCTCCAATCGGGATTACCTTATGAAGGTGCATTCGTACCGGACCAAGATCAAATTCACTATCAAGTAACTGATATGCATGCTTACACAGATTATCATCAGCACTAACTTCTATACCAGAGATTGTCAAGCTACATTTATCATTTCCTGTGTTTCCAATAACAATCTCCAAACTATCATAAATAGGAATGGAATACATGGTGGAGCGTATTTCATGAAAACCATCCTCCCGAAGTCCATGGTTTACCAGGCCGATATTAATTTTAGCATTTGGAAAGCTAATCATGCCATTTTGTTTTTATTGAGATCATAGAGTGAAAAAGTACATTAAATTTATAAATTTGTGGTGTACTCTATCTGAGAGGACCTTATTAAAACTCTAAATATGCCTACACTTTTAGATTTTGAAGAACCGATTGGGAAGCTACTTGAACAGCTTGAAAAAGCCGAAAAGATTGCGGAGAATGGAGATGTGGATATCTCAAAAACGGTTAAGGATCTCAAACTGAAGATTAAAGATCAACGCAAGGATATCTTTGAAAAACTAACGCCCTGGCAAAGGGTGCAATTATCAAGGCACCCCGACCGACCTTATACACTCGCCTATATTGAAAGCATAACCAACAATACCTTTACAGAACTTCACGGCGACAGAACGGTAAAGGACGACAAAGCGATAATTGGAGGCTTTGGCTTATTAGATAAACAAACGGTGATGTTTATTGGGCAGCAAAAGGGGATCAACACTAAAATGAGACAATATAGAAACTTCGGTATGGCGAATCCCGAAGGATATCGAAAAGCTTTGAGGCTAATGAAACTAGCCGAAAAATTTGACAAACCTATTGTAACATTGATAGATACCCCTGGCGCGTATCCTGGTTTGGAAGCTGAAGAAAGAGGTCAGGGAGAGGCAATAGCCAGAAATATTTTTGAAATGATGCAACTTAAGGTGCCGGTCATTTGTATTATTATTGGTGAAGGTGCATCAGGTGGAGCATTGGGAATTGGAATAGGAGATAAAGTTCTTATGCTTGAAAACACCTGGTATTCGGTTATTTCACCTGAATCATGTTCATCAATTCTTTGGAGAAGTTGGGATTTTAAAGAACAGGCTGCAAGTGCCTTGAAGCTCACCGCGGATGATATGTTTAAAAACAAGTTGGTTGATGGAATAATAAAGGAACCTGTTGGTGGAGCACATATCGATCCACAGAAGATGTTCAAAATTGTTCAGAAAGAAATACTACATCATCTAAAGGAATTGTCAAGCAAAGATGCTGATACTAGGATAGAAGAGCGAATTGAAAAATTCTGCAACATGGGTGTTTCGAAGAATTGAGCATCCTATATCATTCTTCCAATAATCCTGTATTTTAATTTTCAACAGTCTATCAACACCTCAACGGTTCATAAGTACTGAGCCACGCTACTCCACTTTTTTGTAACTTTGATTTCTTAAAATTCACAACTCACTCGCATCACAAAACGTGGAAAAATCACTCAAGAAATCAGCCAGCACCAGATCTAAACTAACGATTAAGCAGTCGCCACTACCCCCTTATGAGCATGGCAAGTTGCCTCCGCAAGCACTTGACTTGGAAGAAGCGGTACTCGGAGCATTGATGCTTGAAAAGGATGCGCTTACGGCAGTAATTGAGAAATTAAAGCCAATAAATTTTTACAAAGAAGCCAATCAAATCATCTACCAGGCGATCTGCAATCTCTTTCAAAGAGCGGAGCCAACGGATTACTTGACTATAATTAACGAGTTGAAATCTACTGGCGAACTCGAGTTTGTAGGAGGCCCCTACTACATCACTCAATTGACAGGGAAAGTTGCCTCAACTGCAAATTCTGAATATCACGCGCATATCATTTTACAGAAATTCATTCAAAGAGAGTTGATAAGAATATCCAGTATGATAATTGAAGATGCGTATGAGGATACAACAGATGTCTTTGACCTATTGGACAATGCCGAACGAAATTTATTTGAAGTTGCAGAGGGAACTATTAGAGGTGCCCCTAACGAAATGAAGAATCTCCTTGGAGATGCGATTAAACAGATAGAAGCGGCTAAGGACCATAAGGACGGCATGACAGGTGTTCCTTCAGGATTTACAAAATTAGACAGAGCAACAAACGGATGGCAGAAAGCCGATTTGGTAATTATTGCTGCACGTCCGAGTATGGGTAAAACCGCTTTTGTGTTGTCAATGGCTAGAAACCTTGCAGTAGATTTTGGTCGGCCTACGGTATTTTTCTCTCTGGAAATGTCATCAGTTCAGTTGGTCATGCGACTTATATCCAATGAAACAGAATTGGACGCAGAAAAGCTCAAAAGGGGTAAATTAACAGATGCAGAATGGGTTCAACTACACAATCAGATTTCCCGACTATCAGAAGCTCCATTAATTATTGATGATACTCCGGCCTTATCGGTGTTTGAACTAAGGGCAAAATGCAGAAAGTTAATGGCCAAACACCAAATTGAATTAATTGTAATTGATTATCTGCAATTAATGACTGCCGGTGGAGAAGGCAAAGGCAACCGCGAGCAAGAAATTAGTCTTATCTCCCGGTCATTAAAAAGCATCGCCAAGGAACTGAATGTGCCAATTATTGCACTTTCTCAGCTAAGTCGTGCGGTTGAGACCAGGGGTGGAACAAAAAGACCTCAGTTATCTGACTTAAGGGAATCTGGAGCAATTGAACAAGATGCTGACATGGTTATGTTCCTCTATAGACCAGAATACTATGATATTGACCAGGATGAGCAAGGAAATTCAACCAGCGGCCTTGCAGAACTGATCATTGCAAAGCACAGAAACGGCCAAACAGGAACTGTTAAACTCAAATTTGTTAGCCATCTGGCTAAATTTAAATCACTTGATGAGTTTGACCAAGCCCTAAGTTCAACTCCTACTGATGCATCTGAAGGATTTACTCTTCCTTCTAAGATGAACGATGGTGATGAGGATGGCGACGAGCCATTCTAGTTTATTCCTTTCTATCTGCAGACTAAATAACTTCGTGTATCACTTTATAATAGAAGTCGCCGTATCTTCGTTGGTATACAATGGATATCCAAAAACACAAGCATAAAAAGCTGGGTCATTTAAAGATTCTAGTTTTTACATCTGTTCTGATTGTCTTCTCCTGGATAAGCGCATCTGCTTCTTATCTCCTGATTCCTATGGATGAAAACCAAAAGAATCACCTCAAGGCATATGGCATCGCATACTGGGTGTTACAAAATGAGGTAGAGGTACAATGGCTGCTTAACTATCGAGGGGGCAGTTTTATGATCAAACACATTAAGCTAATAGAAACGGAATGTGTAATCAGAGGCGTTTCATATGAAATTATTGCGGATGTTCAATCTACCAAAATACTCAGGGAGATAGCAGATCCAGAGGTTAATATGGATGTGGTGAAATTGGAGAAGCCTCCTAAAATGGCGGTTTACTCACCAAAGGAAAAGCGGCCGTGGGACGATGCGGTTACTCTGGTATTGGCCTATGCGGAAATACCATATGATGTTATTTATGATGAGGAAGTAATTCAGGGTGTATTGCCCTTATATGATTGGCTTCACATGCACCATGAAGATTTCTCTGGTCAATATGGTAAATTCTATGCAGGTTCCAGGAATCAATCGTGGTATCATGAGTATGTTAAATCCAATGAAGAAATGGCAAAGAAACTTGGATTTAGCAAAGTATCTCAGCTTAAATTAGCCATCGCCCAACGAATACGTGACTATACAGCTGGTGGTGGTTTCTTATTTGCCATGTGTGCAGCGACAGACTCTTATGATATTGCCCTCGCAGCCGAAGGAATTGATATTTGCAAGAATATGTTTGATGGTGACCCTTCAGACCCTGCAGCGCAATCCAAAATTGATTTTTCTAAGACATTTGCCTTTCAAAACTTCAGATTGAGCAATAATCCACTTGAGTATGAATTCTCAACAATTGATGCTACCAAATCGCACAACAAAACCCCTCAAAACCTAGATTACTTCAAGCTTTTTGAATTCTCAGCCAAGTGGGATCTAATACCCACCATGCTATGTCAAAACCACGAAACGGTTATCAAAGGATTCATGGGACAAACGACTGCATACAATAAGCAATTTGTAAAGCCTGAGGTGTTGATCCTGGGAGAGAATAAGTCTTTAAACTCTGCTAGATACATTCATGGAGAATTCGGAAAGGGAACATGGACATTTTATGGAGGTCACGATCCAGAAGATTACAAACATTATGTTCACGACCCACCAACAGATCTCAATCTCCATCCGAACTCACCTGGGTATCGTCTAATTTTAAACAACGTACTGTTTCCTGCCGCCAGAAAGAAAAAGCGAAAAACCTGATTTAACCCAGTTGTTCTAA
>NVRZ01000218.1 GCA_002401055.1 Bacteroidota bacterium | reverse complement strand
CTTCCACCTATGGACTTATACCACCCTCAGATACATTCATATAAATATAAACCTGTGGCTAGCATGGTAACTTCTAGAGGTAGAAAACTACAAAGCAGAACGAGGCTTGATGCCTGGCTTTAGAGTTCAAATATTTTTTGGCGCAAGTAAGAAAGGTGCCTTAAAAGAAAAGGCGGGTTTCGTTGAGGAATTTTCAGACTATGAGGGGTACGTAATTTACGATGCTCCTTATTTCAAAGTACGAGTCGGCGATTTCAGAACGCACCTAGAAGCTCAGAAGTTACACAAAGAACTCTACGAAAACTATCCTGGATCCTTTATAGTAAAAGATATGATTCCAATCCCGAACTGGGAGGACTAAGTTACCCTTTCTCTCAGCTCAAAATTTTGACCCAAATATACTTTTCGAACTTGCTCATCTTCAGAAAGCTCTTTTGATGTACCGGCTTTCAGAATCTTACCCTCATAGAGGAGATACGACCTATCTGTTATGGAAAGTGTTTCGTGAACATTGTGGTCGGTAATCAATATGCCAATGTTCTTCTCTCTAAGTTGAGAAATAATGTTTTGAATGTCTTCGACGGCGATAGGATCTACCCCAGCAAATGGTTCATCCAGCAAAATGAAACTGGGGCTGGTTGCAAGGGCTCTCGCAATTTCCGTTCTCCTCCTCTCTCCACCGGAAAGCAAATCTCCACGATTTTTTCTGACATGCTTCAGCCCAAATTCATCAAGCAGGTTTTCCATCTTTTGTTTTTGCTCGTCCTTTGAGAGGGATGTCATTTCTAACACGGCAAGTAAATTATCCTCTACACTCATTTTCCTGAAAACCGATGCTTCCTGAGGTAAGTAGCCAATCCCCTTTTGAGCTCGCTTATACATTGGCTGAGTAGTGATGTTTTCATCTCCCAGATATATTCTTCCTGCATTTGGTTTTATCAGGCCTACCATCATATAAAATGTGGTCGTCTTGCCAGCACCGTTAGGCCCCAACAAGCCAACTACCTCCCCTTGCCCTAATTCAATCGATACCTGGTCAACCACAGCCCTGCTCTTGTACTTCTTGACCAAATTTTCAGTTCTGAGTATCATCTTTAAAATGTGTGATGCGTTATTCGAACATGCTTCTTTCCAGCCCAAGCCATTCCAATGCCGTGCCGCTTAACAAACGTTCTTTTCTCTCATTATTGTAACCCATGCTATTGATAAGCTCTCCAGGAACAAGCTCCCCCAGCGGGAAAGGATAATCTGTTCCCATAGCGACTTTATCCTCCCCAATAAGATCAACTATATAGTCGAGCATTTTAGGGTCATGAACGAGACTGTCCAAGTAAAACTTCCCTAGATACTCCCTTGGATTGACATTATTGTCTTTAGCAACCAAATCCGGCCTAACCGCATACCCGTGTTCAATCCTTCCAATAGTTGCCGGAAATGCTCCGCCACCATGAGCAAAAGCGACTCTCAAATTAGGCAGCTTAGCAAACACGCCACCAAATATCATAGAGCAAATAGCCAGCGAGGTTTCTGCGGGCATGCCCACCAGCCAGGACAACCAATATTTAGGCATCTTCTCTTTTGCCATCCACCACCAGGGATGAACAAATAGCGCCATGTCTAGGTCCTCCATCGCTGTGAATACCTCCAAAATTTCCGGTTGATCAAGGTTCCAATTGTTAACATGCGACCCAATCTGGATACCACGCATACCAATCTCTTTGCATCTTTCTAATTCTTTTATTGCAAGCTTGCTATCCTGCATAGGGAGGGTTCCAAGTCCAACGAAACGCTTCGGATATTTCTCCACAATTCCCGCTATATGATCATTCAAGAAAACTGACAACGCCAGCGTGTCTTTGGGCTCTGCCCAGTATGAGAACATTACCGGAACAGTAGATAAGACTTGCACATTAACTTGGTGCTCATCGCATTCCTTCATTCGAGCTTCAGCCGACCAGCAATTATCGTCAACCTCTCGAAAAAACTCATCATCCATCATCATTCTGGCACAGCAAGGCCTATGATGCTCGAGTCGTATAAACTCTCCGTAACCAAACTTTTCTCGAAAGTTGGGTATGTGTTCTGGGAGTATATGTGTATGAATATCTACAACCAACATTGCACTTTATTTGGTTGGAACCTCCATTACGGCATTGCAGCCTTTACAGGTTCTATTTTCAACAGAGGAATAGAAACGCTCCATAATTGGTGGCAGCTGTGACACAATGTCAACCAGATGAAGCTTTTCATCATATATTTTCTCATTGCATTCTTCACAGAACCACATGAAGCCATCAGTGTCATTTTTATCTCTTACTTTCTCAATAACCAATCCCACGGTATTTGCTGGTCTTTGCGGTGAATGTGGGACTTTAGGTGGTAACAGAAAGATGTCGCCTTCATTAATGTGAATATCAACGGGTTTTCCATCTTCCATGATTTTCAAAATGATATCACCTTCGAGCTGATGAAAGAACTCTTCACTTTCATTGTAATGATAGTCTTTGCGACTATTTGGCCCGCCTACGACCATTACAATAAAATTCTCCGCCTCAGTGTAAACACATCGGTTCCCTACTGGTGGTTTAAGCAAATGCTTGTTTTCGTCAATCCAACTTTTGAAATTAAAGGGCTTTTGAATACTCATTGTTTAATATTTTTAAATTTGTGGCTAAGATAAAAAACAAATAGATGTTATGGATATTAACCTGAAATCGAAAACTGCATTCGTTTGCGGAAGCACACAGGGTATCGGAAAAGCAATTGCTATTGAACTTGCTGAGCTAGGCGCTAACATTGTGCTTTTGGCAAGAAACGGAGAAAAACTTCAGGAAATTAAATCTGAACTAGACAGCAGCAAGGGTCAGGAGCACCATTATATTAAGGCTGATTTCAGTTTGCCTAATGAGCTGAGCGTAAAAGTTGAGGAATATTTGGAGGAACATGAAAAAGTGGACATATTGATCAACAACACAGGTGGCCCAGAAGCTGGAACGGCGATGGACGCCAATCCCAGAGCTTTTACCAATGCCTTTTCGAACCATGTAATTTGCAATCAAATTTTGGTACAGGCGGTTGTTCCTGGGATGAAAAAATCGGGCAGTGGACGAATTATCAATATAATATCTACCTCTGTAAGGGAGCCAATTCAAGGTTTAGGTGTTTCAAATACTATAAGGGGTGCTGTAGCAAGCTGGTCCAAAACTCTTTCTAAGGAATTAGGTGAATTCGGGATAACGGTTAATAATGTCCTGCCGGGGTTTACTGATACGGCAAGA
The DNA here is from genome assembly GCA_002401055.1 of Bacteroidota bacterium. Lineage (GTDB taxonomy): Bacteria > Bacteroidota > Bacteroidia > NORP154 > NORP154 > NORP154. The sequence goes on along the minus strand of NVRZ01000218.1, from coordinate 2,652 downwards.
TTACAGGCCTTGCTTGAGAATAAAGCGAAAAGGGTAGACGCTTCCGTTGAAGAGGTTATTGCTAAAAGCAAGGGTGTCATACCAGCCGGCAGATTTGCAACACCTGAAGAGATTGCCTATGCAGTTGCGTTTTTAGCTTCTGACTCTGCCTCCTATATCAATGGCGTTAATCTACCTGTAGATGGCGGCAGATTGAATTGCCTTTAAAAACACTATTAATAATTCATGCAAAAACTTCAGAACTATATTGATGGCAAGTTAGTCGAACCGATTAGTAAGGTTTACATTGATAATTACGACCCGTCAAAAGGTGAAGTGTACTCTTTGATTCCAGACTCAATGAAGGAAGATGTTAACAATGCTGTGGTCGCAGCTCAAAAAGCATTTCCAGGCTGGTCATCTACTAGTGCAGAGAAGCGCTCGCAAATTTTATTGCGGATTTCATCTTTAATAGAGAGCAATTTGGATCGATTAGCTGAGGCTGAATGCAGAGACAACGGCAAACCAATCAGCTTGGCCAAAGCTGTAGACATTCCGAGAGCCGCAACCAATTTTAATTTTTATGCGACGGCTATTTTGCATTACGCTTCAGAATCCCACGCTATGGGCGACCTTGGCTTTAACTATACGCTTAGGCAGGCAATTGGAGTTGCTGGTTGCATTTCCCCATGGAATCTACCACTTTATTTGCTAACCTGGAAAATTGCACCTGCGTTGGCCGCAGGAAATTGCGTGGTCGCGAAACCTTCGGAAGTTACACCTATGACGGCTTATCTTTTATCTGAAATTTGCATAGAGGCAGGACTTCCAGCTGGAGTGCTGAATATTGTGCACGGATATGGAAATAAAGTAGGTGCTGCAATTAGTGCACATCCTGATATTCCTGTAGTATCATTTACGGGCGGGACAGAAACAGGAGCCGAGATTGCCAGGATTGCTGCTCCAATGTTTAAGAAATTGTCGCTTGAATTGGGAGGCAAAAACCCAAATATAATATTTGAAGATTGCGATTTCGAAAAGATGATTGAAACCACTATCAAATCCTCCTTTTCCAACCAAGGGGAGATTTGTCTTTGCGGCAGTCGTATCTTTATTGAATCCGGGATATACGATAAATTCAAAGCAGCCTTTGTGGCCAAAACAAACGAGTTGGTAGTAGCAAGCCCTACTGATCAGAATACAAATCTTGGAGCCATTGTTTCGGAGGGGCACATGAACAAAATCCTTTCTTATATTAAGCTAGCACAGGAAGAGGGTGGCACCGTTCTTACGGGAGGAAATCAGGTAACATTATCAGGCGAGTACAGTAATGGCTGGTACATTGAACCAACGATTATCGAAGGGCTTTCATATGATTGCAGAACCAACCAAGAGGAGATTTTTGGCCCCGTTGTTACCCTTTTACCATTCAGCAATGAAGAGGAATTACTAATAATGGCCAACAGCACGAAATACGGCTTGTCAGCAACAATTTGGACAGAAAATCTATCTCGGGCGCACAAGCTTGCTGCGAAGATTCATGCTGGAATTGTCTGGATCAACTGTTGGTTGCTACGCGATTTAAGGACTCCCTTCGGAGGTGTTAAAAATTCCGGTGTCGGCAGAGAGGGTGGTTTTGAGGCCCTAAACTTTTTTACTGAGCCCAAGAATATTTGTTTGAAATTATAGAGCTGGCACAAATTGTGCTGCCTTCCTGTATCTTTATCATTAATTAGCTAGCTCAGTATCCTGTTGATCAAATCAATCACATCTCGCTATTTTACAGTCTTAGTAGGAGCTGTTTGCCTAATTGCTTTCCTAATTATGGACGGAAGAGGTTCCGGCTATGACTTGGATAGCGCCGCTCCTAATATTCAAGAAAGATTTCACCTTTTAGAACAAGAAAGTCAAATCGCCCTGAATGCTTTAATTGCTGATTTCGATGCGGAAGTAAAGCCCAGTGAAAGAGTGGTTAGTACCATTGATCAGATCCACACCATTTCTAATCAAGGAATATTTCTTTTCAGATATGTGAATGATTCGCTCAATTACTGGTCGGATAATTCCGTTCCACTATACTCTTCGTTTCAAAATTCCGGCCTGCTTGCCGGACTAAACTTGCTCGATAATGGATGGTATTTCGCCACTATCGAAATCAAGAATCACGCAACTTTCATCAGCCTAATACTTCTTAAAAGCGCCTATAATATTGACAACAATTATCTCCAAAATTCATTCCATTCAAATTTCAACATCCCAGACCATATTGACATTAAAAGAGAGGCTATACCTGAATCTGTTCAAATCCATTCAATTCAAAAGAACATTGCGTTCAATTTAGTTGTTAATGGCGTAGCGAGCTCAACGAACAATCTTGGTGCGAGATGGTGGCTTCAGTTGGCTCTGCTCATTGCTTTTTTAGCAGTCTTTTTATCAATTCTCAGATCTGGACTATCCCGAATTGAAAAACAGTTTGGATGGTTGGTTTCGCTGTTCACTTTTCTTGTGATAATATTAGGACTCCGATACCTCTCCATTGTATTCGCTTTTCCAAAAATGTTTTATGAACTCACCTTTTTCGGCCCTGCTCATTATGCAACATCAAATTTATTCGCCTCAATCGGTGATTTTTTCCTGAATTCAATACTCGCTTTTTACGTAGTGAAAGTGATT
>NVRZ01000217.1 GCA_002401055.1 Bacteroidota bacterium | reverse complement strand
ACAATAACCGGAGGAATGGCGCTTGAAAATGTAGGATATGAAATGCCCGAAGCGGCATTGGTTTGTAATTTCCCTAAGCGGCAAGGTGATGAGCCGGCGCTGATGTTTCATGGCGATGTTGAGACCTTTTTTCATGAGTTTGGCCACCTTTTGCATTGCATGGTTTCAACTTCAGAGTTTTCATATTTGGGTGGGCCAGAAAATGTAGTGTTGGATTTTGTAGAAGCTCCGTCTCAGATATATGAGAATTGGGCCTGGAACAAAGAAACTTTGTCATTATTTGCCAAGCATCATGAAACGGGTGAAATTATTCCAGATGAATTGCTTGACAAGATGCTCGCGGCCAAATACATGAATTCCGGAGTTGGTGCTCTGCGACAGTTATTTTATGGCACCTACGCTTTAACGGTACATGACACCTATGTACCTTACGGCGATCAAAATACGACTCAAATTGGTTATGACCTGAGAAAGGAAATTACTGGCGGCGAATACGTAGATGGCGATCAATTTGAGGCTTCATTTGGACACCTCATCGGATATACCGCAGGATACTATGGATATATGTGGTCGAAGGTATATGCGCAAGATATGTGGTCAGTTTTTGAAGAAAAGGGGCCGTTAAATAAAGAAGTGGGAATGCAATATCGACGAAAGGTTCTGGAGCCAACCGGAAGCGGAGATGCTCTGGAATTGGTGATAGATTTTTTAGGAAGGGAACCTAACAATGAGGCATTGCTAAAAGACCTGGGGCTGGAAATATCGGTTAAATGATCTCTTGTTTATGCCCTAATCACGTATATTTTTTTTGTAAAAAACCCAATTTAATCTGGCTGATGAAAGTCAATTCTACTTTGGTCATTTTGACTTTGGCATTTACAAGTATTGGATTCAGTTTTTGCAGCAGCGATTCGATAATTGAAGAGAAAGAAAATAGTAAGTCACAGAACATCACAGTGGAGGATACTACAAAGCATAAGTTTACCAATGCGCTCGTAAATGAAACGAGCCCTTATTTGTTGCAGCACGCGCATAATCCGGTAAATTGGCATGCATGGAACGCTGAAACCCTTGAAAAAGCAAAACGAGAAAACAAGTTATTGCTAATCAGTATTGGCTACTCGGCTTGTCATTGGTGCCATGTTATGGAGCATGAATCTTTTGAGGATGAAGAGGTGGCAAGAATAATGAATGAGAACTTTATCTCAATTAAGATAGACCGCGAGGAAAGGCCCGATATTGATCAGATTTATATGAACGCAGTTCATTTGATGAATCAACGGGGAGGATGGCCGTTAAACTGTTTCGCCTTGCCTGATGGGAAGCCATTTTTTGGTGGTACATATTTTCCGAAAAATCAATGGCTTCAGCTATTGGGGAAAGTTGCCGCTGAGTATAAAAACAACCCAGCGAATGTAACTGCATATGCGAATAAGCTTACAGAGGGAATAAAGCAGAGCGAGTTAATTACTTTGAATCCTGAGAAACCTCTTTTTACAAATGATGATTTGGATAGGGTGGTTGACATTTGGACCAAACGATTTGATAATAAAGAGGGCGGTGGAAGTGGAGCTCCTAAATTCCCTATACCAAACAATTATTTGTTTTTACTCAGGTATGCACACATGAGAAGCAATACGAAGGTTCTTGATCATGTTAAGTTGACTTTGTATAAGATGGCATTTGGCGGGATTTACGATCAGTTGGGAGGCGGATTTGCGAGATACTCTACTGACGCGGTTTGGAAGGCTCCTCATTTTGAAAAAATGCTTTACGACAACGCTCAAATGGTTTCATTGTATTCAGAAGCATTCCAACTTACGAAAGACCCATTGTACAAGCAGATTGTTTATGAGACATTGGAGTTCATAGGGCGCGAGCTTACCGATGAAACGGGAGCTTGCTATTCAGCATTGGACGCGGATAGTGAAGGAGAAGAGGGGAAGTTTTACGTATGGGAGAAGGAGGAATTGAAATCTTTATTAGGCGATGACTTTAAAGTGTTTGCTGATTATTACAACATCAACAGCCACGGACTCTGGGAGGGAAAGTACATTCTGTTAAGAAGAAAATCTAAGGAGAGCATTGCAAAAAGCAACTCGATTACGGTTAAGGAGCTAGACGAAGTTCTTGAAAATGCGAAGAAGGTATTGATGAAAGAGCGGGATACACGAATTAGACCAGGCCTGGACGATAAAAGCCTCACCTCATGGAACGGACTCATGATAAAAGGATATGTTGACGCCTATATGGCATTTAATGAACCCAAATTTTTAGAAAGTGCCCTCAAAACGGCTGGATTGATTTCTACAATGCTGATTAAAGATGATGGTAGCCTTTATCATAGTTATAAGAAAGGAAGGACGACCATCAACGGATATTTGGAAGATTATTCCTTTATCATCGAGTCTTTTATTGGGCTCTATGAGGCAACATTTGATGAAAAGTGGTTAACGCTATCCAAGGAATTAATGGACTATACCTTGGAACATTTTTATGATGAGAAAAGCGGTATGTTCTTCTTTACCTCAGATAAGGATGCTGCATTGATCGCTAGAAAGATGGAGGTTAACGATAATGTGATTCCCGCATCGAACTCAAGCATTGCTAAATCTCTTTTCTTGCTTGGCCACTACTATTATGAGAAGTCGTATAATAAAATCTCTATTCAGATGTTGAATAATGTCAAAAAGCATATGGATTCATATCCAGCAGGGTATTCTAATTGGGGATTGTTGATGTTGAATATGACCAACGAATATTATGAAATCGCAATTGTTGGAAAGCATGCAAATAAAAAACGCCAAGAAATGAATACAGAATACGTGCCCAATAAACTATATTTGGGATCTCTCAAGGATAGCAAGCTACCCCTTCTGGAAAATAAATTCGTTAAGGGTGAAACTATGATATATGTTTGCGTAAATAGAGCATGTAATTTGCCTGTCACAGAAACTGCGGAAGCACTCAAGCAAATACAATAATAAATGAGTTCAGATAACATCATAAAGTTTGCGGTGGTTGGTTGTGGCCATATTGGTAAGAGACATGCCAACATGATTTTCCGAAATCCTGACGCCGAGCTCGTGGCGATATGTGACATACGTTCAAAGGACGAACTGAAGCTAGGTGAGATAGACGTTCCTGTTTTTACCTCATTAGATGAGCTTTTTCAATCAAATGTTGAAGTAGATGTAATAAATGTGTGCACGGCAAACGGGTTACATGCAGAACACTCATTATATGCCCTTTCAAACAATAAGCATGTAGTTGTTGAGAAACCCCTCGGGCTACACACAGACAATTGTAAAGCTGTTATCGCTAAATCAAAAGAAGTAGGGCGACACGTTTTTTGTGTTATGCAAAACAGGTTCTCACCGCCTTCAATTTGGATTAAAAAAGTAATTGACGACAGTTTGCTTGGGGATATTTATATGGTTCAATTGAACTGTTTTTGGAATAGGGATGATCGTTATTATAAAAAAGGTGGATGGAAAGGCACCATAGAAATGGATGGGGGAACGCTTTTTACACAGTTCTCGCATTATATTGACATGATGTATTGGTTATTTGGTGACATAACTGATATCAAAGGGAAATTCCATAACTATCGGCATCAGGAGTCTACAGAGTTTGAGGATTCTGGAATAGTAAACTTCAGCTTTGTGAATGGAGGGCTCGGTAGTTTTAATTACTCAACTGCTGTTTGGGACAAAAACATTGAGAGCACAATTACAATAATTGGAAGTAAAGGAAGTGTAAAGTTAGGTGGGCAGTATATGGAGGAAGTCCAGCATTGTCATATTGATAACTATGAAATACCTGAGTTACCTGAGCTGAGTACCAAACATGACTATGGTGATTATAAAGGAGCGGCAGCGAATCACCACTTTATTATTGAGAATGTTATTGACACATTAAACGGAAAGACAGAAATATCTATTAATGCTGAAGACGGACTGAAGGTCGTAGATATTATTGAGAGAATGTATCAGCAAAGAACTTGATTTGAATAGTGACGATGTTTAAAGAATTAGAAAATAGAGAGAGTAAACTGGCAGTAATTGGATTGGGATATGTAGGCCTGCCAATTGCGTTGGCTTTTTCTAAAAAGATATCTGTTGTGGGCTTTGATATCAATCAGGGGCGGATTGACATGATGAAAAATGCTGAAGATCCAAGCGATGAGCTGGATAAGTCTGAGTTTGACAACAGTGATATAGAATTTACAACGTCTAAGGATGTGCTTTCAAACGCTACTTTTTTTATTGTGGCTGTTCCTACACCAATTGACGAGCATAAACAACCTGATTTGGGACCATTATTGAGCGCGACAAGAACCATTGGTAGCGTACTTAAGAAAGGTGATTATGTGGTTTATGAGTCTACTGTATATCCAGGGTGCACGGAGGAAGATTGCATTCCGGTTCTCGAAAAAGAATCTGGACTGAAATTCATTGAAGATTTTAAGGTTGGATATTCACCTGAGAGAATTAACCCCGGAGACGCAAATCATACACTAAAAAAAGTTATCAAAATTGTATCAGGCTGTGACGACGAATCATTGGGTGAGATAGCAAAAGTTTATGAGTTGGTGGTGGAGGCTGGCTTGCACAAGGCTCCTACTATTCAGGTGGCGGAAGCTGCCAAGTGTATTGAGAATACGCAGCGAGACGTAAATATAGCCCTTATCAATGAGCTGTCAATCATTTTTAGTAAAATGGGAATTAATACCTATGACGTATTGGATGCAGCTGGATCAAAATGGAATTTTATGAAGTTTAGCCCAGGGTTGGTTGGTGGACATTGTATTGGCGTTGATCCATATTATTTGACGTACAAGGCAGAGGGCTATGGCTATCACGCCAAGGTTATCAACTCTGGCCGTTATGTGAATGACTCAATGGGCTTTTATATCGCTAAGCAAACTGTAAAGTTGATTATTGCATCAGGTAAACATATTTCTGAGTCGAAAGTGTTAATAATGGGAGCAACTTTTAAAGAGAATGTGACTGACATCAGGAATTCAAAGGTTGCCGATATCGTTAAAGAATTAAAGTCATTTGCCGTTACAGTTGATGTTGTTGATTCCTTTGCTTCTTCGGAGGAACTGGAAAAGGAATATGGATTTGTATTAACCGAGGCTAAAAAGGATTATGACGCTGTTATGATTGCTGTAAATCATGATGATTATTTAGATCTTGATGAAGACTACTTTAAATCAATTACCTCAGATAAAGGAATCGTGGTAGATATTAAAGGGATATACAAAGGAAAGATCAAGGATCTTGAATACTGGAGCTTATAAAGCTCTTTAATACTCCTCACTTTGAAACAAAAAGTCTTGGTTACTGGAGGCCTCGGATACATCGGCTCTCATACGGTGGTGGAGTTACAGCAGCGTGGATATGAGGTTATTATACTCGATAATTTATCCAATTCTAGAATTGAAGTTCTTGACGCAATTGCAAGTATAACTGGAACCAAGCCATCTTTTGAACTGATTGATTTATGTGACGAATCTTTACTGTCCGGATTTTTTGAATCTGAAGGAGCCAAGGAAATAGGGGCCATAATTCATTTTGCGGCATTTAAGAATGTTGGAGAATCTGTTCAAAACCCACAAAAGTATTACAGGAATAATCTGTTGTCACTAATCAATCTTCTGAATGGCATGCGGTTCATTGGGGTGAAGAATTTGGTTTTTTCTTCTTCATGCAGCGTTTATGGCAATCCGGATCAGGTTCCGGTAACTGAAACCACAGCACTTAAGGATGCAGCGTCACCTTACGGAAATACCAAGAAGATCAGTGAAGATGTAATACGGGATTTTGCCACTTCAAAGGAAATTTCGGCTATCGCTTTACGCTATTTTAATCCAATAGGGGCGCATCCTTCGGCTGAAATTGGCGAACTTCCATCAGATAAAGCAGATAAC
>NVRZ01000216.1 GCA_002401055.1 Bacteroidota bacterium | reverse complement strand
ATGGGTCAGCAGGTGTAACAGCAGCGGGTGGAACATCCCCTTATACTTATTTATGGAATGACCCAGACGCTCAAACCACTGCAAGTGCTACAGGCTTGTGTAATGGTACTTACTCGGTAGCTATAACAGATCTTCATGGATGTAACGCCATTGGGCTCTTTGCAATCATTGACCCTTTACCAATGACTGCAATATCAGCTTCAACAGATGTTACTTGCTTTGGTGATTGTGATGGAACCGCAACTTCCACTGCCAGCAATGGAACGAGTCCTTATACCTATAACTGGGACGACTTCTTTACTCAGGCAACTCAGGTTGCATCTAATTTGTGTGCGGGTCCTTATAGCGTTACTATTACTGATCAGAATGGATGCTTTACAACTTCTAGTACAGTGGTTGGAACTCCTGACCTACTAATAATTGCAATTTCGTCAAGCGGAAATGTGAGTTGTAATGGTGGTAATGATGGGTTTGCTCAATCAACAGTAAGTGGCGGTGTAGGTTCATACACATATTTATGGAGTGATGGTCAAACAGGTGCACAAGCAATAAACTTGGTTGCCGATATTTATGATGTAACAGTAACAGATGGAAACGGATGTACAGCAGTTACTACTATTGTAATTACGGAACCTCAGGGAATGGGCGTTACAACATCTCAGGTTAACGTAAGCTGTTATGATCTTTGTGATGGAAGTATTGTCCTGAGTGTAGGCGGAGGAACTCCTCCTTATACTTACCAGTGGAACGATCCAGGTCTTCAAACTTCATCAACGGCAACAGGTCTTTGTTTTGGCGTATTTGGAGTTACCATAACAGACAACAAGAGTTGCATCATTACCACAAGCGTAATCATTACTCAGCCACAGCAATTGGGATTATTTGAGACCATAACACCTTCCACTTGCGGCGCATCAAATGGAGGTGCTTGCGTTAATGTTATAGGCGGTTGTTCACCTTATGTAATTATCTGGGATGACCCACTTACTACTGTTGGCTCATGTATTACCAATGTTCCAGCGGGTGCGTATAACCCAATTGTTACAGATTGTAATGGATGTTTCTTCACCAAGCCAGTTGTAATAAATGATATTACGGGTCCTGTAATTGACACGCTAATCAATACAGATGTCACTTGTAATGGTGACAGCAATGGCACGGCTACCGTTGCAGCTACCGGGGTTACGCCACCATTAACATATGTGTGGAAATACGGAGCTGATACTATTGCCTCAGGCATTGGTTTTACCACGGTTTTTAATCTGTGGGGAGGAACGTTCTCAATAACAATAATTGATGCAAACGGTTGTATCGCCGGATCTTCAATAACAATTGATGAGCCTGGATTGATGAGCGCAGCTGTGATATCTTACCAAAATGTAAGTTGCAATGGACTGTGTGACGGGACGGCGAATCTATTTGTCGGTGGTGGAATTCCTCCATATACCTATGCATGGCAAGGCGGACAGACCACCTCGAGTGTCACAGGGCTTTGTGCGGGTACGCATAATGTAGTTATCTATGATGCGAATGGATGCTCAACGACTGCTTCAGCGAATATCACAGAACCAGATCAACTTGTTATCTTGGATTCAGTAAATGATGCAAGCTGTAGCGGTGATTCAGATGGATCAATTTACATCACCATGCAAGGTGGAACTCCATTTTACTCTTATGGCTGGACACCTATTGGAACTGGGAGTTCTAATATTGTAACAAATCTAGTTGCGCAAGTTTATACGGTTACGGTGGTGGATATTAAACAATGTGTAGTAAGTAAAGTAATTACGGTGAACGAACCACTTCCACTTGCGAGTGTGGTTACTTCTACACCTTCTTTTTGCACTGATCCTAATGGCGTAGGAACAATTACACCAAATGGCGGAACCGCTCCTTACACTTACTTATGGCCAGACAATGATACCGGTGCTACCGTTTCCAATTTGGTGGCTGGAGTAACATACGATGTTGTGGTTACAGATGCCAATGGATGCACGGAAATTGTTTCAGTTTCAGTAACGGATAATCCTGGACCTATGATAAGTTTAATGGCTACCGATGTTGACTGTTACGGTGAAGATGATGGAACTGCAACGGTGACTATTGATTCATTGGGTACAACTCCTTTTACTTACTTGTGGAGTGATCCTCTACCTCAATCTACAGCTACGGCCGTGGGTCTAGTAGGTGATAATTTATACAGCGTTACAGTTACTGATAACTTCGGCTGTACAGCCAACGGACAAGTATTTGTGAATGAAAATGACTCGCTAGGATTAATTACATCAGACAGTGTAATCATCTGTACGGGACAGTCAGTTGAAATATCGGCTACTGGATTTGGAGGGTTCGGAGTGTATGTGTTTGAATGGACTCCTAATCTAGGGACTGGCTCAACATACACTGTGAACCCAGATACAACTACTACTTATACTGTTGAGGTGGTAGACGAATATGGATGTAGATCATCTATAGTTGGATCAATAACTGTTGAAGTTAGGCCACCGATTGAGCCTACGGTATTTGATCTTGTCATTTGTGAAGGTGAAGACATAGTGCTGAGTGTAAGTGTTACAGGAGGCTTAGCACCCTATGATTATATATGGAGCAACGGATTTACTGGTTCCGAGCAAACGCTATCTGGCATTATGAATGACAGTTCATTCTTTGTTACTGTTAGTGATTTGGGTAGTTGTTCTCCTGACAGTTCCGTTCAGGTTAATGTTCTGGTTCATCCAAATCCTGATGTGGATTTCACTATTTCTGGTTCAGGTTGTGAGCCTTCGGTATTGGCAGTGTATGTGTCACCTGGTGCTGATCCGGTGAATTTGGTTACCTGGTTCTGGGATTTTGATGATGGCGCCACTTCTAATGATGAAGATTCTACAACTCATACATATACTTCTGCTGGAACGTATTATGTAATGCTTGCAGTAATGTCAGATAAGGGTTGTGTTGATACGGTATATGATCAAACTGGCATAGTTGCATATGAAACACCTACCGCAGGATTTATTATACAACAAGTAAATATTCCTCTGCCTCATCCACATGAAACTTCAATATTGTCGCCTACAGTTGACTTCCAAAATACAGCATCCCTTGGCGCCGATTCAATTATGTGGGATTTTGGTGATGGAACGGTGATCGGTCCTGGTATGGGAAATTCAATTGTAACGGGTTCATCCAATACTTCAGGTACCTATTATTTACCAAGTCATACTTATGCTGATACCGGTGTGTATTACATTACACAATGGGTGTATACGCCCAATGGATGCTTAGATATGATTGTGGATACGCTACACATATATGGAGAGTATATTCTGTTCGCTCCAAGCGCATTTACTCCTAATGGTGATGAGGACAACGAGTACTTTATGCCCAAGGGAATTGGTGTAGTTGGTGAAGAATTTGAAATGTACATCTACGATAGATGGGGAGATCAAATTGCAAAAATTACCGGAGTGTGGAGTGATGATCCTTCAGTCGGGTGGGACGGGCACGCTAATAATGGAAAACGATATGCCCAGATGGATGTTTATGTCTGGTTAATAAGAACCAAAGATTTTAGAGGAGGAGATCATGAATATGTAGGTCATGTAACATTATTAAAATAAACTTTAGCACATTCCTTCCACTCTTACGGATTTGGATTGGGCTCCCCCAACTCTTACAATCCAATGGTTAAAGTTTAAAGATGGCTTAGAGGCGAATGTGAAGAAAGTTTTTCGCTAGTGTCGAAGTCGGGCATTGTAAAAGAGAATTGAAAATTAAACTAATATTATGCATTCTTCGTACTTGGATGTTAGGGAGAATAGTTAAAAGTTCTTTATAATATACTAGGTGTATCTATCGTATAGCTCAGTTATTTATCTATTTTGTACCTTTACTAGAATCTAATTAAATATATAGCACAATTAAAACCGGACATTATGAACCATTTCTACAGATTATCAGGATTATTTTTAACAATCGGATCTCTCATTTTTTCATTTTCAACATCCAATGCACAAATATTAACTGAAGATTTTGAAGGTGTAACTCCTCCAGCAATTCCTGGAACCTGGAGTACTTCGGGGAACAACACAAGTGATTTTTGGAAAACTGGTGACAGTACCGCTGCAAATGGTGATGGGTTTTTCCCGGTTCCAGCGCACACCAATTTTGCATGGACAAATGATGCAGTTTGTAATTGTGACAAAGCGGATGATTATCTGGAAATGCCCTCATTAGATTTAACGGGCTTGGTTGGTTATGAACTTAAGTTTGAGGCCTACCACGATGGAACATATACTGGTGCTTTAACCGTTGAAGTTAGTGTTGACAACGGACTTTCGTGGTTTGGGATTCACACTGTTGATACAAATGTTAGCAGCTGGACTTCACATACTGTTGATCTTTCCGTTTATGATGGCTTGTCTAATGTGAAATTGAGATTTCATTATGATGATTTAACAAATTGGGCCTCTGGTGTCGCAGTTGATGATATTGTAGTTGATCAATCTCCCCCTGACGTTGGAGCAGTTGCTGTAGTTGCACCTACAACTTTCTGTGAGATGTCTGCCAATGAGCAAGTCACAGTTATGGTTGTGAATTTTGGCACTTCCCCACAGGCAAATATTCCAGTGTCATATACGCTTGATGGAGGTGCTCCTGTTATGGATACAATAACAAGTACGTTAAGTCCTGGAGATAGTATTGCATTCACCTTTTCAACTACTGTCGATCTCTCAGCTGCCGGAACATTTAGTTTCGACGCTTGGACCAGTCAAGTTGGCGATGTAGACAATTCAAATGATTCGCTTTTCAATCATATTGTGTACACAAGTATGGTACAGCAAGGTGTTTGTATTTTTGATACGGATTCAAATGGTGGGGCCGATACAACTTGCGGGAGCTTTTCTGGCGATTTAGGAGTTGATGGATATGTCTATGGCGACACTGCTATGAAATCCTCAGATCCTTTTATGTTGGGCAATGATTCTTTACACTCTATAACATTCAACTTATACATGATAGATTGTACGGGAGGCGATACCGTCAATTATTCATTTTATCTGAATGGAATGTTAATAGGTACTTACCTTGACACAAGCGCTGATTGTACTTTTACCCCGGCTGTATATCCAACAGTTGTGGAAATTACGGATGCTGCGGCTATTGATGCGGCCTTTATTCCAGGAATGAATACGCTCAGTGTTAAGAATGATGGGGGGGCTTTACATTATGTCTCTGGATTTACTGCGGATGTTTTTGGCGAGTGTATTGTGCTCGCTGTCGGAATTTTAAATTCTACGAATGTTCTGTGTAATGGTGATGCGACCGGTTCTGCTACCGTCGAGTCGGTTACAGGCACACCTCCTCTCACTTACCTTTGGGATGATTCTGGTACACAAACAACCATGACGGCTACGGGTTTAGTTGCTGGAACATATACCGTTTATGTATCTGATTCTTTGGGTTATACAGACACGGCTATGGTCACTATAACACAACCAAATGCAATATCTTCTTCTGTTAATGTAACAGATGTATTGTGTAAAGGCGGTGCTACCGGTGCGGTGGACGTTACTACTATTGGTGGTAATACACCTTATACTTTTGCCTGGAGTAGCAGCGAAACATCAGAAGACATATCTAATGTCATTATCGGAACTTATACTTTATTAATAACCGATGGAAATGGATGTACCCATAATGATACAGCAATGGTTAATGAGCCGCTTGTTGCTTTGAGTTCTTCCTCAGTGGTCACTGAACCACTGTGCAATGGTGGAGCTGATGGAATGGTTGATATTACTCCTGCGGGAGGAACAACTCCTTATACCTTTATGTGGAGTAACAGCGAAACTACCGAAGATTTGGCAAGCCTTTCTACAGCAACATACTCCGTTACAGTTACTGATTCGAATGGTTGTACATTTTCTGAGGCTGTCG
>NVRZ01000215.1 GCA_002401055.1 Bacteroidota bacterium | reverse complement strand
GGAGATACTACAGATACCGCTTTTGCCTTAGTTGCTGGAGATTATCAGCTTGTTACCTCGGATGCGCTAGGATGCGGTACAACAGATTCAATTACCATAACTGAGCCTGCGGTACTCACTATTTCATTTACAGATACTGTAAATGCATCTTGCTTTGATTCAGCCGATGGCTCTGCTACGGTAACTCCAGTAGGAGGCACAATACCATATACTTATTTATGGAACGACCCAGGAACACAAACTGATTCTGTTGCTGATGGAATAAAAGTTGGAACATATACCGTAATAGTAACTGACACCAATGGGTGCACGGTAACAGACAGCGTTCCAATAACCGAACCTGCCCAAATATTTCCGAATATTTCAATTGAAGCGAACGATTCTAATATTTGTGATGCTGCTACTGTGACTTTTACAATTGTAGATTCCACCAGTGGAGGAGCAACTCCGTCTTTCCAGTGGCAACTTAACAATGTTGATTTAGTGGGTGAGAACGGGAATACATATGTTACCGGCAGCTTAATTAATGGAGATCTTGTCCGGGCTATAATGACTTCAAATGACCCCTGTGCATTAGGTGTTAATGACACATCTATTGCTATTACTATCAATGTTACGGCAAATGTTACCCCAAGTGTAACCATTGTTGAGGATGTAAATAATATTTGCGCGGGAGATTTGGTTAATTTTAGCATTAGCATCTCTTCAGGAGGGGGAACGCCTACATATCAGTGGCAAGTGAACTCAGTTGACGATGGAGGAGAAACTACTTCAACCTACGCTACTAGTCTTTTGTTAGATGGTGATCAAGTCAGGCTGATAATGACTTCATCTTTAGAGTGCGTGACCAAAGTTTCGGACACATCGAATGCAATAACAATAAATGTTACAACAAATCTCACTCCCAGCACTTCTATAAGTTCCACTGCAAGTTCAATTTGTGTTGGGCAGTCAATAACCTTCAATGTTATTGATTCTACCAATGGCGGAACATCACCGGCATTTCAATGGCAGCTCAACGGCTCAAATGTTGCTGGTCAAACGGCAAATTCCTATGTAACAACAACGCTCGCCGACGGTGATATTGTTCGGGTAATTATGACTACCTCATTAACTTGTTTTACTGCCGACAAGGATACGTCAAATCAAATAACAATCACGGTTAATCCGTATCCAACAGCTACAATAACTGACAGCACGGATGCAACATGTTTTGGCGGAAGCGATGGCACAGCCGTTGTATCACCCGCAGCCGGAAATCCTCCATATACTTTTGATTGGGTACCTGACCCTGGTGGTGGCGATGGTAATGATACAGCAAACGGACTGTCTGCTGGAACATATACCGTGAATGTTTCAGATGCCAATGGTTGTACTGTATCAGATAATGTGATCATTGGTGAGGCTCCTTCTTTCACGGCAAGTATTACAGATACTATCCACGTGAGTATAAATGGGGGAAATGATGGTCAGGCAATTGTTACCCCTGTAGGAGGTACTGGCCCCTATCTGTATCTCTGGTCTCCTTCAGGAGGAACTGATTCTACGGGTACCGCGTTATCTGCAGGTCTTTACAATGTTACTGTTACAGATAACAATGGTTGCGAAGCAACTGCAAGTGTAGTTATTGAGGAACCAGGAAATCTTGATGGAGGTACAATTACCGTTAATGGTGTAAGTGCAGCTTCTATTTGTAGTTATAATTTCCCACCTCCATTCCTTGACAGCATTTCACCGTCCGGTGGAACTTCACCTTATATTTATCTTTGGGAATATTCAACAGACTTCCTTACCTGGGACAGCTTCCCTTCTTCTGATACTATAGAATATAACATGGGCGTACTAATTACGAAAAGTACGTTTATAAGAAGACTGGTTATTGACGCAGCAAGCGACAGTTCCTTCTCAAATTTTCTTTTCCTTGAGTATGTAGATTCTATTAGTTTGAGTATTCTAGGATTGTTGAGTGATTATTGTTTAGAAGATGCCTCTGCTTCCATAACTGGAGTTCCAACAGATTCAGGGGGCGTATTCACTGGTCCTGGGATAACAGACAACCTTGACGGAACGGGCATATTTAATCCGAGTACTGCCGGTGTAGGTATACATTCCATTACCTATACATATACAGATAGTAAAGGCTGTGTTAGTGTTGTCTCCGTAGCAGTAACGGTAAATGCGATGCCAACCCCTAATTATACAGCACAATCACAATACAATGTCTTGGATCCGCCACAAACAATTACCGGTATTCCTTCTGGTGGAACTTTCTCAGGAACTGGAATCACAGATCCAACAGGTATATTTGATCCAGGTAATGCAGGAGTAGGTTCGTGGCCAATTACTTACACATATACTGATGGAAATGGCTGTACTGCAGATACAACAAAGACGATAATCGTTGCTACTGCAACCGGTTCAATTGACAGTATAAACGCAGGTAATATATACTGTGTGGATGAAGGGTCCTCAATTTTATATGGAAATCCGGGCTTGGATGGCGTCAGTGGTGCGGGTCTAATTCAGGGGCTAGGAGTAGCTATAATAGGCGCGGATACATCCGCCTACTATCCTGACTCAGCATATTTTTATGGGATAAAAATACCCCATACCGTTGGCAACTATGTTGTCGATTCTGTTTACTTCTCGTATCAAGACAGCATTTCCAACGTGTACACCATTCTCGAAGAACTTTATATATATAACATTGCACCTGGAATTAGCTTCACTGGAAATAATGGAGCTTACTGTATAGATTATGGGTTAGACACTTTGTTTGGTATTCCACAGGATGCGAATGGATCATTTACTGGATCGGGCGTTACCGACAATGGTGATGGAACGGCAATTTTTGATCCTGCAACAGCAGGTGTTGGTATAACCGAGATTTACTATGCGTATGTAGATTCGGTTAGTAGTTGTTCGTATACAGATTCATTACCTGTAACGGTTAACCCCCTGCCGGTAGTTAGCTTTACTTCTGCAGCCCTGTACAACGTTAATGATCCTAATCAAACATTAACAGGCGTGCCTGTAGTTGGCTCTCCACCAACGCTGCCATTTGGCAACTTTACTGATTCACTTCCAAACTTCATAAACAACCTTGGTGTCTTTTTACCAGCCGATTATGGCGTTGGAAATCATCTGATCACATATTCATATACGGATATTAATGGTTGCATTGATGACTCGAGCAGGTATATTATTATCCAGGATGCCACAGGTTCAATTGATAGTATTAACACAAATAATATTTATTGTATTGATGAAGTGTTATCAGTGATGTATGGTAACGTATCAGATGGGGTTTCTGGAGCTGGATTTATTAAAGGCAATGGAATTGTCACTTTAGGACTTGACTCAGCAGTTTACGATGCAAATGTTGCTGGAGGTGGTCCTGGAACTGTTGTAAACGATACAATTGTATTCTCGTATTTGGGAAGTGATGCGTTTACTGTATTTACGATAACTGAAATAGTTACCATATATAACCTAGGTTCTGCCTCAATTATTGGGCTTGATTTGATCAATGGATATTGCACCGACGCTGACTCTGTACTTGGATTGGCTGGGACTCCTCTTGGTGGAATATTCACAGGGCCTGGCATTACCGGGTTTGACTTTATCCCGCCGAATGCGACGGTTGGGCAGAATCCAATTACCTATACTTACATCGATACGGTTTCATTGTGTATGATTGACACGGTGGACACGGTAACCATCCACCCACTACCTACACCAGCATTCACTCCTTCAGCTTTATACAATGTTGCCGATGGACTTCAAACCATTCCAGGTATTCCAGCTGTTGGCTCATTCCCAACGCTACCTTATGGCGAATTTTCGGATACCGCAAACCCACAGATTATATCCACCACTGGAACGTTTTTACCTGCGGATTTTGGTTTGGGAACTTTCGAAATAACTTATACCTACACCGACATTAATGGATGTGTTAACTCCTTTGCTGATTCGATAACCATTCTTGATGCAACAGGGTCCATTGACAGCTTAAATGCAGGAAACATATATTGTGTTGATGAAGGAACCTCCATGTTATATGGAAATGTTTCTACCGGTTATTCGAGTGCAGGCTTCATTGCCGGTAACGGCATCGTTACTTTTGGAACGGACAGCAGCATATACGACCCCACATTAGCTGCAGGCGGTCCTGGAACGGCAGTTGTCGACACTATTCTGTTCCAGTATTTAGGCGCAGATTCTATTACCATCTTTACTATTTCAGAATTCGTAACGGTTTACAACCTCGGACTTGCTACAATATCTGGGCTTGACCCGGAATACTGTGAGGACGCGGACACGGCACTGCTATTTGGAACGCCAATTACAGGAGTGTTTACAGGATCGGGTATTACAGTCAACGACTTTGTACCACCTGATGCGTTTCTTGGCACCGATTCAATAACTTATACATACACTGATCCTATCAGTGCCTGTGTAATTGACACCACGGTTACAACAATTGTACACCCGCTTCCAGTTGTGACATTTGTAAGTTACCAGGCTGACAGTCAGTATTGTGATAATGACCCGCTAGACACGCTCATCGGAGTGCCGTTGGGAGGAACTTTTTCATCTTCAGGAATTGTGATCCCAGCTATATCGACTCCTGACAGCGTTGTATTGAATGCATTGGCTTCACCAACCGGTACCGGAATAGTGACTTATACCTTTACAGATAGCAATACATGTATAAACTCATTTACCATACCAATTACAATCGATACGATTCCAAGTTTAGCGATCAGCAGTCTAGATCCTGACTATTGTATAGATGCGCCATCTGATGTTGTAAATGGTATAGTTGGATCTTCCTTTGGCTTAGGCGGATTTTCCGGGCCAGGGATAATTGATATAGACACAACAGATGGAACGGCATTATTCGAGCCTGATAGTGCCAGTGTTGGAAATGGCACAATAGTTACATTTTATTTTACAGACGGCAACGGCTGTTCAAACTTTATTGAACAAACTACAGATGTGATAGCCCTACCTATTCTCAGCATTGTTGGATTGGACTCGAGCTATTGTCAGGCGGACCCAACGACCCAAATCTTAGGTTCTCCTGCCGGAGGAACTTTTGCAGGAGGTGGAATCACCAATTCTTCTTCTGGAATTTACATCCCCGATGTTGCAGGCGTGGGCCTAGATACCGTTATCTACACCTACACCGACATTTATGGTTGTGTAAACAGCGACTCTGCTTACTCAATGATCAATTCAAACCCTACCCCTTCATTTACTATTAGCAGTAACTGTATAGCCGATTCTATTCAATTCTTCGATAATTCTACGTTGGATCCTTCGTCTGTGGATTCAGTTGTGAGTTGGTCGTGGGATTTTGGAGATCCATTTTCAGGATTGGCGAATACATCGACACTAGAGAACCCGAAACACTTGTACAATGGCGAAGGACTTAAATCCATTGATCTTGAAGTAACTACAAATGAAGGTTGCATAGGGACGTTGAGCAGTCAAACGATTAACCTGGGTACAAATCCTACGGCTAATTTTACATGGACCGACGAATGTTTTGGATTAGACTCCGTCCATTTCAACAATATTTCCATTTCTGATTCATTAACAGATTCTGTAACATTCGTTTGGAACTTCGGAGATGGCGATACGCTTGGTCAAACCCTTACAAACCCGGCGCATAACTATGATTCGATTCTCAGTTATAGTGTATCCCTAACTCTTAACACTTCGTTTTCTTGCTTTCATACGGTAACCAAAACCCTTACTATAAGACCTAATATCGATTCCTACCCGTATTTTCAGGACTTCGAAAATGGACATGGGGGTTGGGTTGCTGACGCAGCAGACACAGTCGTTGGTTATAGCTGGGAGCTGGGTACTCCTAACAACACCATTATCAATGCTGCCTACTCTGGCACGAATGCTTGGGTAACTGATTTGGATACCACCTACTTGAATGGTGAAAACTCCTGGGTATTGGGACCTTGTTTTGATTTC
>NVRZ01000214.1 GCA_002401055.1 Bacteroidota bacterium | reverse complement strand
TGATGCATATTCTTCAGTGTATAGCTCAATTCTGTCAGCTCCTGTTTCAGCGGCATTCTCTATTAACTTATCATTAGAATCAATAAAAATGGATACTCTGATACCGGCATTTTTTAATTCTCCAATAACCTCCTTCAGGAAATCTTTGTGCGTCACCGTATCCCACCCCGCGTCAGAGGTAAGCACATCAGGACCATCAGGAACCAACGTAACCTGCGTTGGTTTAATGTCGAGAACTAGATCTATAAAATTCCTGTTCGGGTTACCCTCTATATTGAATTCCCCTTTTACAACGGGCTTGAGATCGTAAACATCCTTTCTAGTGATATGCCGTTCATCAGGTCTGGGATGGACCGTAATCCCCTCAGCACCAAATCGTTCGCAATCTTGAGCAACTTTAACTATGTCTGGCGTATTGCCACCTCTGGCATTTCTGATGGTGGCTATTTTGTTAATATTTACACTTAATCTAGTCATATTTCAAAGGTAATGTTAGCGGTGGTAAAACTAAAAAATTAGTAGGTTTGCAGCGAATTATGTTAGCAATTGATCTGATAACAGACACTGTTCCCCCACTTAGAATTACAGACTCTGGCACAAAAGCGTTAAGCTGGATGGATGAATTCAAAGTTCGACATTTACCGGTGGTCAAGTCCAACCAGTATTTGGGGTTGATTTCTGAATCTGACATTCTAGATTTAAATACACCTGACAAACCGTTGGACGAACACAAACTTTCGTTACCAAGACCCTTCTCGACAAAGTATCAACATATATATGAGATAATTAAGATTATGTCATCTTTAAACTTATCCTTAATTCCTGTATTGGATGAGGAAAGATACATAGGTAATATTCCGCTCACCAATTTGTTTTACCAGTTCTCAAAAATGTCTGCCATAGAAGATATCGGAAGCGTCATTGTGTTAGAACTCAACGTGAATGATTATTCGATCTCCGAGATTGGACAAATAGTGGAGTCAAACGATGCAAAAATTCTGAGCTCATACATCACTTCGCATTCAAATTCCACGAAGCTTGAGCTGACGATCAAGATTAACAAAAGCAATATTTCGGATATAGAACAAACGTTCGCTCGGTATGATTACACCATTAAGGCATCGTATCAGGACGACGATGACGACGACGATTTCAAAGACAGATTAGAATTTTTTATGAACTACATCAACATTTAGTTTGGTAACAAGAAGAAGGAAATGAAGTTTGCGATTTTTGGAAAAACCTGTAGTGAAGAGAACAAAAAATATATTCAAGCTCTATTTGCAAAATTTGAAGCAGAAAAGATAGAATACCTGATTTATTCTGAGTTCTATGAAGTACTGAAAAAACTGGATCTAGAGATTTCAACGAACGCCATTTTTTCAACCCATGATGACCTCAAAGACGATGCAGATTTTTTAATCAGTATTGGTGGCGATGGAACTTATCTTAACACAATTTCATTGGTTAGAGACTCGGGTATCCCCATTGTTGGAATCAATACCGGTACACTTGGCTTTCTCTCGAATATTCCGAAGGATGAAATTGAATTTGCTATAGATGAAATAATAAAAGGAAATTATTCACTGGATAAACGTGCACTCTTAAAGCTAGAAACGGAAGAGAATCTTTTTGGCGATCTGAACTATGCATTGAATGAGTTGACGATTCACAAGCAAGATTCATCCTCTATGATTACCACTCAAGTGTACCTGGACGATGTTTTCCTAAATTCCTACTGGTCTGATGGACTCATAATTGCAACACCTACAGGATCTACTGCATATTCATTAAGCTGTGGTGGGCCAATAATTACTCCTGGATCTGGAAATTTTATTATTACGCCCGTGGCTCCTCATAATCTAAATGTTAGGCCAATAGTGATTTCAGATGACACGACAATCACTGTAAAAGTAGAAGGCCGAAATGAACGCTTTCTTATTTCCTTGGATTCGAGGTCTGAGACCATTGATCAATCTGTAAAGCTAAAGATTCGAAAGCACGACTTTCATGTCAATCTACTCAGGCTCAACAACCAGGATTTTCCTTCAACTCTTAGGAATAAGCTCATGTGGGGACTTGACAAGAGAAACTGATTACCTGAAACTAGTTTATATTATATTCGTTGTAGAGTATGGGCTTCGCTCTATTAGTCCATTTTATGTTAACTTTGTGCTGCTCTCTATCAGATAATCATGAGATATAGAATTCTTCTCGTAATTCTGGCCTTGGCCATACTTATACCATCTTTTTCTTCAGCTCAGAGGTGGAAGCGCATGAGGTATGAGTGGGTCGGTGGAGTAGGCGCGAGTAACTTTTTGGGTGACTTAGGAGGGGCAGATCAGATCGGAACTAATTATTTCAAGGACTTAGAATTTTCAATGACCCGATTTGTATTGAGTATTGGAATGAGATATAGAATAAAGCAAAAGTTAGCGGCCAGTGTTCATCTGAGTTATGCCATGGTTAGTGGAAATGACAACACCACTAAAGAGCCTAGCCGCGAATATCGAAATCTGAGCTTTAGAAGTACAATATTTGAGCTGGCCGTGCAAATTGAGCCTGCTCTTGTCAAGGAAACTGTAGGCCATCGGTACAGATTAAAAGGTGTGAAAGGAAGAAGGTGGCTGGGAATAAACACCTACCCTTTCATTGGCATAGGAGTGTTCTATTTTAATCCTAAAGCTAAATATAACGGCAAGTGGTATGCATTGCAGCCTCTTAGAACTGAAGGACAGGGAGAATTTAAAACTCGAAAAAAATATTCACGTTTCTCAGTATCAATCCCCGTTGGAATTGGGTTCAAGTACAGATATAACAGAAAATGGAGCATCGGCTTCCAGTATGGATTAAGAAAAACATTTACCGACTATATTGACGATGTGAGTACCACATACGTTGATGAATCATACATCAGAGATGCAACAAAAGGAGTGAACTCAGACATTGCCATTGCACTTGCGGATAGATCCGAACCAGTGGACTCAGATGATTGGAGAAGAACAGCTGCAGGGCAACAACGTGGCGACCCAACTGATAAAGACTCTTATATGTTTGCTAAGATCATGGTCGCATATAAGTTCAGAGTGGTTAAGCGAAGGAGAAGAAGCAGACCAAAATTCTAAAATTCCTAATCACCTTTTTACAACATTTTTCCTGGTTCTGTCGTTACACAGAAGTTAATCAAAGATTTTATTGAATAAATGCGTGTATATCTGCTAATCATAGCATTAATGATAGCTATATCTGGCTACGCTCAGAAGCGTACATCAGAAGTAGGTCTATTTGGAGGCGTTTCCTACTATTTGGGTGATTTGAACGTAAATCGGCATTTCCACCTGAGCCAACCGGCTATGGGAATTGTACACAGATATATATTTAGCCCCCATTTTGCGCTTAAAAACAGTTTTTACTATGGAACGATAGCAGGAGATGATGCTAAATCAGGTGATGCTCTTCAAATGAAGCGGAACCTACATTTTAAGTCTTCAATACTAGATATTTCCGTACAGCTAGAATTCAACTTTTTCCCATTCGACGAATCAAAAACCGATAGAGTAGTATCCAGAGAAGAGAAGTGGTATTTTAGTCCTTATGTATTTATTGGATTATCTTTATTTTCATTCAATCCTAAGGCAGAATACAATGGAACCTGGTTCGAACTGCAACCTCTGGGAACAGAAGGCCAGGGTACAATTGCTTACCCAGATAAACAGAAATATTCTCTCACCCAACTCGCCATTCCGATTGGAGGAGGTATTAAATACGACATCTCAAAAAAGGTAAACATAGCTTTGGAATGGGGAATAAGAAAGACTTTTACCGATTACATTGACGATGTGAGTACGACATACGCCAATCCAACTGCGATAGGAGCAGAAAAAGGAAATGTTGCAAGACAATTGTCTGACAGGTCTATCGATTCTAACACAAGCAGTAACGTGGACAGACAAAGAGGAAACTCTAAGAATAAGGACCTATATGCATTTGCAGGATTGATGATAACTTTCAAAATCATCAATAAATACGAAGAGCAAAAATGCTTTCAGTAATAAATTCTTCGGTTATACTTTAAATAAGAAATACCTTTGCACAAAAATTAGAATCCGAGTGCCTGTTAAATCTGAAGTAAATCTGGAAAACCTACCCAAACATGTTGCAATAATCATGGATGGAAATGGTAGGTGGGCCAAGAGCAAAGGAAAACTCCGGGTATTTGGTCATAAAAGCGGCGTAAAGGCGGTAAGAGAAACTGTGGAGGCTGCTGCTGAGCTGGGGATTAAGTATCTCACTCTTTATGCATTTTCAACGGAAAATTGGAATCGACCTAAATATGAAATAAATGCTCTGATGAAATTACTTGTGAACAGCATAAGTAAGGAAACCAAGACACTAATAAAAAATAATATTCGTTTATCTGCAATTGGAGATGTCAAAAGTCTTCCGGCAGATTGCAGAAAGGAATTGGAAGAAACCATAAAAACAACCGCTAACAACACGAGGATGCAGCTAAATCTTGCGCTCAGCTATAGTTCCAGATGGGAAATTGTAGATGCAGTGAAAAAGATTGCAACGGAAATTACAGAAGGGAAAATAGAGGCGGATAATATTGACGAAGAGATGTTTGGAAGCTATCTTGACTCCTCGAACTCTCCCAATCCAGAACTTCTTATTCGTACAAGCGGAGAATACAGAATTAGCAACTTTCTGCTCTGGCAAATTGCATATGCAGAACTATATTTTACCAATACGCTTTGGCCTGATTTTGGAAAGGAAGATTTATATGCTGCACTCATCGACTATCAGAAAAGAGAACGAAGGTTTGGAAAAACAAGTGAACAATTAATAGAGGCGTAGGCAATGAGAAATATCTTCGTCATACTTATTTCCCTCTTCATTACTTCGGCTGTTCTTGCTCAGGTTCCGTTGGGTAGCTCCGAAGTGGAAATAGATTATGCCAACCCGCAAGATTATGAAATTGGAGGAATCTCTGTATCAGGTACAAAACATTTAGATCGCTCTGTTTTAATCATGCTCTCTGGTTTAACGGTAGGTGATAAGATTACGCTTCCAGGAGAAGACCTGAGTAGTGCAATAAAGAAACTTTGGAAGCAAGGCCTCTTCTCGGATGTGGCAATTACAATTGCGAAAGTTGAGGGTACCAAAATATTCTTGAACCTTTCACTTCTTGAAAGGCCTCGTCTTTCAAAATTTTCTTTTCAAGGAGTCAAAAAATCAGAGGCAGATGACTTAAGGGAAAATATTAAACTTCTTAAAGGAAATGTTGTAACTGAGAACCTAATTATGACCACAAAAAACAAGGTTGAGAATTACTTTCTCGATAAAAAATATTTGAACGCTGCGGTAAGCATTACTCAGAAAAAAGATACCACTTTAAAAAACAGTGTGGTGCTGGTAATTGCGGTTGACAAAAAGAAAAAGGTAAAAATTCATGAGATAGTTATTAAAGGTAATAAGGAGTTCAAAACAGGGAAAGTTAAGAGACAGCTGAAAGACACAAAACAAAAAAGCTGGAACATCTTTAACTCGTCAAAATTTATTGAAAGCAGCTATGAAGCGGATAAGCAAAAACTTATTGCTAAGTACAACACAAAGGGGTTTCGTGACGCACGAATTGTACATGACACAATTTATAAATACAACAAAAAGTCTATCAATATCGAGATCACTATTGATGAGGGTAATAAATATTATTTCAGAAATATAACATGGACCGGAAATACAAAATATAGCGCTAAGGAGCTAAGCAAAATTCTAGAAATTAAAAAAGGTGATGTTTACAATCAGGCAACTTTAAATTCCAGATTGTTCATGAATCCAAAAGGAAGAGACGTTAGCTCATTGTATCTGGATGACGGGTATCTGTTTTTCTCACTCACTCCGGTAGAATCCTTGGTTGAAGGTGACTCTATAGACATGGAAATGCGCATTTACGAAGGTCAGCAGGCTAGGATTAATAAAGTCACTGTTCGCGGAAACACTAAAACGAACGATCA